>JBDHQB010000005.1:0-158314 GCA_039806825.1 Parachlamydiaceae bacterium
TCCTTCATCCTTCATCCTTCATCCTTCATCCTTCATCCTTCATCCTTCATCCTTCATCCTTCATCCTTCATCCTTCCCAATTAATAGTGACTGGGGTTATCCTTTGTGTAGAAATTTTTAGGAACAAAGAGATGTTGCAAAAAGCTGGCGATGAATATCGCAAATTTAGATTAACTAAGATTTTACCTATCCCTGAGATTCAATGCGTGCTGAAGGAGTTGGAGCACATTCCGACGGGTGCTCAAGTGATGGCCATCGAAAATGATGATCCGCAGAACTTATTTTGCCTTTCATTTAAGACATGGCCAGGTAGTTCTAATGGAGTGGCTCATATATTAGAGCATGTCGTGCTGTGCGGATCGGAAAAATATCCTGTAAAGGATCCACTTTTTTCTATGAGCCGAAGGAGCTTGAACACATTTTTAAATGCTTTAACGGGTTCAGATTTTACATGTTATCCAGCAGCATCGCAAGTTCCTCAAGATTTTTACAATCTTTTAGAAGTTTACATGGATGCGGTATTCAAACCGCTGCTGAAAGAGTTTAGTTTCAAGCAGGAAGGACATCGTTTAGAATTTTCAGTGCCTGACGATCCAAATTCTCCATTAGCCTTCAAGGGTGTAGTATTCAACGAAATGAAGGGGGCGTTAACTTCATCTGTTTCAAGATTGAATGAAAAGATCAATGAAACACTGTTCCCTGATTTGACCTATGGTGTGAATTCCGGTGGAAATCCCCATGAAATACCCTTTTTGACATATGAAAAGCTAAAAGAGTTTCATCAACAGTTTTATCATCCAAGTAGATGCCTGTATTTCTTTTATGGGAATTTACCTTTGGAAAGGCATTTAGACTTCATTGCTGATAAAGCCTTGGATAAAGCCAAAAAAGTTGATCAGCTACCTCCATTGCCCAAACAGCCACGCTTTTCGGAACCTCGACATGTGCATAGCTCCTATCCAATAGGACAAGATGAAGAGAGTGATCATCAAACAATGGTGGGTTACGCTTGGCTAACAGTCCCTATTTTAGACCAAAAAGAGTGGTTGGCTTTGAGCGTCTTGGAACTTGCTTTGCTCGATACTGATGCATCTCCACTTAAACGCTCGCTACTTGACTCCGGTTTATGCAAATCCGTTGCTTGTTATATGGACGGTGAGATCAGCGAAGTTCCCTTTGTGATTATATTAAAGGGATGTGAGGCAAATAAGGCTAAAGAATTAGAAGAAATGCTAAGGAATAGTTTAAAGCAAATTATAAAAGATGGGATACCCTCAGGACTTATTGACAACGCTATTCATCAGTTAGAATTTTTCCGAAGTGAAATAACAGGCGACCAATCTCCCTACGGCTTATCGCTATTTTTCCGTTCCGGGTTGCTAAAACAACACAATGGAAAGCCTGAGGATGGTTTAAAAATACACTCATTATTTACTTCATTCCGCGAGAAAATTGCGAAAGAACCAAATTACCTTGTAGACCTAATCAAGAAGCATTTATTAGACAATCCACATTTTGTTTCCGTTGTGATGGAGCCAGATAAAAATCTAAGTGCTCAAGAAAATATGGAAGAACGGAAAATTCTGGATGCTATACAAGCAGGGCTCTCAGAAGAGCAGAAAAAGAAAATTATTAAAGATGCAGAAATCTTTGCAAAGTATCAAGAAAGTGAAGATGAGGATATTGATGTCCTCCCTCAAATCACATTGAAAGATATTCCAAAGCAGACCAAAAACTATGAATTGGCCGAAACTAAGTTAAATGACTTGAACGTTTTTCATTATGCCGGTTTCACCAATGACATTGTTTATGCTGACATCAATTTTGATCTTCCTGATATGCCTTATGAGGATTTGGCTTATTTAAGGTTATTTACAGTTTTAGCTTCACAAGTGGGTTGTGCAGATCGTTCTTGGTCTGAAAATCTGGAATATATTCAAGCTCATACTGGTGGTGCAGGACTATCCATGTCCCTAAATATGCAGGCAAGGAACTTTAATAAATTTTATCCCTCCTTAAATATTAGTGGAAAAGCTCTACATAGGAAAGCTGATAAGCTTTTTCCTTTAATTGGGGAAATGGCTACTGCTCTCAATTTTAATGACAAGGCTCGATTAAAAGAGCTCATTCTCAAGCATTATACAGGGTTACAGTCTGCATTTAATCAAAATGCCCTACGGTATGCCATTAATCTATCTGCAAGCAAATTGAATGTGGCTTCAAAGATTGCTAACGAATGGTTTGGATTGGAATATTTTTTCAAGGTCAGGGAACTTGCGCAAGATTTTGATGAAAAAGTGGATTGGTTATTAGACCTGTTTAAAAAGTTTAATGAAAAAATCCTCTGCGTTGGTAGGCATGACTTAGTCATCAGTTGTTCTCAAAGCTTCTATGATAACATTTTGATGCACAATTTTTGGGGTCTCGATCAACTGCCAAAACGTATAGGTCCTGAATGGCTTGGAAATTATCCACTGGTCGATATTCCTTCTCAATGTAGAACAATTGCGTCACCTGTAGCTTTTGTTGGAAAAGTTTTTAAAACCGTTAATTATATCCATCCCGATGCTCCGGCGATTGGTTTGTCTGCACATCTTTTTGACAATTTGACGCTGCACGCCAAGATTCGTGAACAGGGTGGCGCCTATGGTGCTGGAGCTGTCAGCAATGCTTTGTCTGGAAATTATTATTTCTATTCTTATAGGGATCCGCATATTGCTTCTACAATGGAAGTATTTGACGAAGCTGTTGAAGAAGTCATTAGAGGGGATTTTGATGAAAAAGACCTTCAAGAGGCTAAACTGGAGATGATCCAAGCGTTAGATATTCCTATTTCACCCGGCAGTCGCGGAGACTTAGCCTACGGTTGGTATCGAGAAGGGCGCACTCTTGAATTGAGGCAGGCATTTAGAGATAAGTTGATTAGCTTAACTCCAAAAGAAGTGAAGGAAGCTGTAGAGAAGTATATTTTACCTAATATGCAATACGGATCAACAGTGGTATTTGCAGGTCGAGAGCTTGTGGATAAGGAAAATGCTTTGCTTGAAGCTTCAGGGCGTGAAGCCTTGCCCATTCATACAGTGTAAGATGGCAGTAGCCTTTCCGATCATGCAGTATAAAATAGCGGTTTGCCTTTCCGTGCAAAGTCCACAGAAGCGGTAGCATTTCCCGCAAAGTCCACAAAGGCTACAGTTTTAGTGGACTTTGCGCTGAGGGCTATCGCTATTTATACTGCATGATCGAAAAAGCTCCGCTTTTGTGAATTTTGCGTGGAAAGGCTACCGCTTGGTCCGCTTCGTTTGCTATGTCCGCAATGTCCGCTTAGTCCGCCTCGCTTCGCGCGACATGCAAAGTTACGACAAACTCCGTTCAATGATCCCACCCCCCAAACAAACGTTATCCTTATAAAAGACGACCGATTGACCAGGTGTCACTGCCCTTTGCGGAACAGAGAACGAAACTTTTGCCACACCATCGATAATACTCTCTATCACACAAGGTTGATCAACTTGTCGGTAACGGACTTTTGACATGCATTCAAATGGCAATTCAGGAATATTTGCTACCCAGCTTAAATCTGTTGCGACTAGACCTTTTGAAAATAGCATAGGATGATCATCCCCTTGCGCAACGTACAAAATATTTTTCTCAACATCCTTTCCAATCACAAACCAGGCATCTCCCCTACCACCAATTCCAAGTCCTTTTCTTTGGCCGATTGTGTAATAAGCGATTCCTTGATGCTGACCTACAACCTCGCCATCCAAAGTCATTATGGGTCCTGTTTTAATGGGCAAATACTGGCTCAAAAACTGCCTGAATTTTCTTTCTCCGATAAAGCATATTCCCGTGGAATCTTTTTTCTCAGATGTTGAAAGTCCATATTTTCTTGCAATTTCTCTGACCTCAGGCTTCAGAATACTTCCAACAGGAAAAAGAACTTTATCCAAAATAGAATGTTTCAAAGTGTATAAAAAATAACTTTGATCTTTGCCAGGGTCAGCTCCTTTTAAAAGTTGTGACTTGCCATCTATTTTTTTAATTTGACAATAGTGTCCTGTCGCTAAATAGTTGGCACCCAATTCTAAGGCTTTGTCCATTAAAACTTGAAATTTGATCTCGCGGTTGCACAAAATATCGGGATTAGGTGTTCTCCCTGCCTGATATTCTTTTAGAAAATCAGCAAAGACCCTTTCCCTGTATTCAGAGGTAAAATTAACAGCGTAATAGGGAATTCCAATACTTTTGCAGACCGAGGAAACATCTTCAAATTCCAAAGTTGCAGTGCAGACGCCCTTTTCGTCGGTTTCGTCCCAATTTTTCATGAATAGGCCAATGACGTCGTATCCTTGCTCTTTAAGTATCAGGGCGCTCACGGAAGAATCGACCCCACCTGACATTGCAACTACAACTTTTTTGCCTTTCATTTTTTCCCTAAGATTAAGAGAAATATTATAAACGCTTTAAATCTTAAAATACTACTGGTAATATAGGTCCTAAACAAGGAAATATAATAATATGGCTAAAATTCATGTCCTTCCAAATATAATCACTGCCTTTGGGCTCACCTGCGGTCTATTCGTTATCTTCAAAATGAATATGGTCGGCCTTGGTGAAGTCAATATGTCCATTTTAATTGCTACCGCAGGAATTTTGATCCTAGCGGCCTTTGCAGACCTTCTGGACGGAGCGGTTGCACGTGCTATTAAAGCGGAAAGTGATTTTGGAGGACTTTTTGATTCTTTGGCAGATGCAATTACATTCGGTGTTGCCCCTTCAGTCATTGTATTAAAAACACTTTCTGTGTCTTCAAATTGTCCCTACTGCTTCCTGCTTATGGGTGCGGCTTTAGTCTATTCAGTTTGCGGAGTATTGAGACTTGTAAGATACAATATTATGGCTGCTAGATCAAAATTAGATCCTATTTTGGAAGACGCAGGAAAAAAGAATTTTACAGGACTACCCATACCAGCAGCTGCTGTCGCTGCAGTTTCGGCAAATTTATTATTATTTTCTGACGAATTAAAATTCATATTTGATCCCACTGAAGATACAAGGGTGTGGATCATGGTCAGCATTCTGACACTCCTTGGTTATTTCATGATCAGTCGATGGAAGTTTCCAAGTTTTAAAACTTTACACATACGTGTTGCATCATTCCAGGTGGTATTTGCGACAGTAATCTCAGCTGTATTCATACTTTATGGGATTCTTAACCACCTGCCAGTGGTATTTTTCCTAATTTCTTGGGCATATCTGGTTGTTGCTTGGATCTTATCGATCATAAGACTGATCTCTGGAAGAAAGTCAAAGACTTTGGAAGATTTTGAACCTGAACCTGATGATGTTGAAGACGAACAGCCTTAGTATTGCCTGATGATACCCACTAGGACTCCTTGAATAGCGATCTCATCATGACTTGTTACGATGGATTGAAAGTGGGGGTTCTTTCCTTCTAACCGCACTTGGTTTCCTTCAGGAAAATATCTTTTTACAAAGGTGTCGTGTTGATTAATTGTGCCAACGACCATTTCTCCTGCATGAGCCTCTTGTCTTGCTTCGATGACTAATAGGTCTCCATCACCGATCAACTCTTCGTTTAAAGTGTCGCCAATAGCCCTTAACACATAAGTGTGTTCAGGATCTTGTACCATCGATTGGGGTAATGTTACTGTTTGCATATGTGGAAAAGTTTCGATTGGAAAACCTGCTGCAATATATCCAATAAATGGGATCGCGACATCTTGGTCAGATTTTTTTTCTAAGGTTGCAGCAGGTAGCGTAAAAGATCGGGATGATCGCTCTTCCATTTCGATCGCCCCCTTTCTTTGCAAAGTTTTCACTAGTGAGAAAACCGTTCCTAATGAAGAAAACTCAAAATGGTCTTGGATTTCACGATAGCTCGGAGAATATCCGTTGCGATCAATGAACTCTTTTATGAACTCTAAAGCCTCGTACTGACGTTTACTAAGACCTTTCATACTCTGGAATCCATCTATTCAACCAATAAGCAACCAACCACATAATCAAAGCGGAAAATAGAATATCGCTAAAAAAGTGTCCACCTTGAGCAATTCGAACATAAGATAATAATCCTCCGAGAACGATTGTTAAGATCCAACCCCATTTTTCCATTTCCCAATTTTTAAGTTTTTGACCAGCAAGAGCTAATGCAAAAAAATAAAATCCCATTGTGCAATGTCCACAAGTGAATCCTTTAGAAGGCTCCGGTTGTTCAAAAAAATTCGGTTTGTAAAAAGGTCTGAATTCCTGAGCCCCTCCAAATTGAATGACTTGAACGGGGCGAGGTCTTCCCCAATGGTCTTTTAAAACCACATGCACAATAAGTTCTGCGCCTACGAGCATCACTAACGCTAGATAGAGAGAAGTTCTTCTCCATTTTTTCCATTCAGGGATATACCAGCTAACACACCAGGCAATTGCGCTCGCGATTCCAACAATCATTGCCGGCATCGTTGCCCAATTATAAATGAAACTGTTGAACTTATTGATTTGAAATCCTTTAGACGGAGTATAAAACCAGCTGGAAATTGTTAAATCCAACCATGGAGTAAAAGGTGCGATCAGAATCACAAAAATAATCGGAAGTAACCATGGCCATTGTTTACTCATAGCAATCACTTTTTATACTCGTTCAATAATTGTTTGATGTTAGAATGAAGCCTATTGAATTGCAATGAGAGATCATCTTATGGACCTTCCTTGGATATGGATATTGTCAGCTGTTTCGCTCGGGTTAATTATACTGTGTGGCTTGTTATATACAAGATTAAAAGTGAGTGATTTGCAGCGTAAAATCTGGATGGATAAAGCCCTGGGATTTGAAAAACAGAGTCAAGATTTTGCGAAGGCCATATCGACATTTCAATGTCAAAATATTGAATTGGAGACAGTCTTAAAAAAAGAGCAGCAAGCCCATGCAGAAAAAGTAGAAGCGATCAATCAGTCTAAGGAAAAGCTGATGGATGCCTTCAAGGCATTGTCTAGTGATATTTTTAAAAGCAATCAATCTGCCTTTCTTGATCTCGCAACAGCAAAGTTTGAAAAGCTGCAAGAAGCTGCAAAAGGGGATTTACAGTTACGTCATAAAGCATTCGACCAGTTGGTAAAACCCATCAGTGATACTCTTGCAGGGTTTGATAAAAAAATTCACGAGCTTGAAAAATCACGAATTGCTGACTATGCTACTTTGACAGAACAGTTAAAAGGTGTTGCCGCTGCTCAAACGTTGTTGCAAGTAGAGACTGGAAATTTGGTAAAAGCGCTTAGGATGCCTTCCATTAGGGGACGATGGGGTGAGATTCAATTAAGGCGCGTTGTGGAAATGGCAGGAATGTTAGAACATTGCGATTTTACACGACAGGAAAGTGCAACAACAGAAGATGGAAGACTGCGCCCAGATATGATTGTGAAGTTGCCGAATCAAAGGCAAATTGTTGTAGATTCAAAAACACCTTTACAAGCATATTTAGAAGCACACGAAGCTCAAGATGAAGCGCACCGTCAGGTCAAGCTGAAGGATCATGCAAGGCAAATAAGGACCCATATTACACAATTGTCATCCAAATCCTACTGGGACCAGTTTCAGCCTGCCCCTGAGTTTGTTGTTTTGTTTATTCCTGGAGAAACATTCTTTAGCGTAGCTTTAGAGCATGATCCTGGATTAATTGAGTATGGTGTTGAGCAAAGAGTGATTTTGGCAACTCCAACAACTTTGATCGCATTGTTAAGAGCTGTGGCGTATGGGTGGAAACAGGAGCAAATCGCTGAGAATGCAAAGAAGATCAGTGATACAGGTCGAGAACTTTATAAGCGTTTAAAGATCTTCACAGATCATTTTGACGATATCCGTAAAAATCTTGAAAATACTGTTGATGCATACAATAAAACAGTAGGGTCATTAGAAAGTCGCGTGATGGTCACAGCCCGCAAATTCAAGGACCTCGGGGCATCAGAAGCAGAGCTTGATTTCCTCGAAACCGTCGATAAAACCCCCCGCAAGCTTGAGCTTGAAACCAAATAAAGCAGACACAGCAGACACAGCGGATACAGCAGACGAAGCGGACGCCTTTCCGTGCAAAGCCCACAAAAGCGGAAGCCTTTCCGCAGGCGTGGAGTGCGGTAGCGGAGCGAATGCGGAAAGGCTACCGCTTTTGTGGTTTTGCTGCGGAAAGGCGTCCGCTTCGTCCGCTACGTCTGATTCGTGCAAGCGGAAGGTTTTATAAGCCTAAAACATAGTGGAAGATAAGGGGAGCGACTATTGAGGCATCTGACTCAATGATGTAGCTTGGTGTGTCAATCGCAAGCTTGCCCCAGGTGATTTTTTCATTGGGAACAGCTCCACTATACCCACCATAGGATGTCACGCTGTCGCTGATTTGGCAAAAATAGGCCCACAAAGGTACATCCTCATGCAAGTCTTGTCTTAGCATTGGCACAACGCATATCGGAAAATCGCCAGCAATGCCTCCACCAATTTGAAAAAATCCAATTTTAGATTTTTTTGATTCTTTCTTGTACCACTGTGCGAGCATACCCATTTGTTCCACTCCCGATTTGACAATCGAATATCTGCTTAAATCTTTGCTTATGACATGTGAGACAAAAATATTTCCAAGGGTGGAATCTTCCCAACCTGGAGTCACAATAGGGATATTTTTTTCCTTGGCAGCGATAAGCCAAGAATGCTTGGGATCAATAGAATACGCTTTCTTAATTGAAGGCAGGTCCAAAAGCTGATACATAAACTCATAGGGGAAATAACTTATTTTCTCATCGTCAGCCTTTTGCCAAAGCTGCAAAATTTCCTTTTCAATTTTTCTTATGGCTGTATCTTCAGGTATACATGTATCAGTAACGCGGTTCATTCCATTTTTGAGCAATTCCACCTCCTGAGCTTTTGTCAGGGATCGATAATTAGGCAATCTGACATAGTGCTCATGAGCCACTAAGTTAAAAATATCCTCTTCTAGATTTGCTCCAGTGCACGAAATAGCATGAATTTTTCCTTTCCTGATCATTTCTCCGAGCGAGATCCCCAATTCTGCAGTGCTCATGGCTCCAGCAAGAGTCACCAACATTTTCCCTTTTTCACCCAAAAGTTTTATCCAACCTTCAGCGGCATCCACACAAACAGCGGAGTTAAAATGTTTGTAATTATTTTGCATAAATTCCCGAATTTTCATTTTGGGCCTCCTTCAAATTTGTAACTCAGGAGTTTATAAACAAGCTTTGCGGCTAAATAGTCTGGAGCATGATTATTGGGATTGGGAGATAGTTCCACTACATCACACCCAACAACATTTTTTTTCCTGAAAACTTTCTTGAGTAATTTTGTCGCCTGGCGCCAATCCAGGCCACCAGGCTCAGGGGTACCCGTCGATGGCATCAAAGAGGAATCAAAAACGTCTAAATCAAAGGTGATGTAGACAGGACCTTTTAAATGTTTAAGAACATCATCCATCCAGTCATCGTCATTAAGAATTTTATGGGCAAAGAAAGTGTGGTTTTTATTAAGCGCTGGAAGTTCTTCTGAGCTTATGCTGCGGATACCCACAGAAATAATCCTTGCGACATGAGGTATTTCTTTGACTCTAGCCATGACAGACGCGTGGCTCCATGGATCACCTTCATAAGCTTCTTGCAAATCTGCATGGGCATCAAATTGTAAAATGGTAAGGCCCTTGAATTTCTCTGCGTGCGCTTTGATGGGTCCATATGAAATGGAATGTTCTCCACCTAGTGACACAACAAATTTTCCATCCTCAATATATTTGTTGACTTCATTATAGGATTGGTCAAGCAGTTCTTGGCTTGTATTGACTTGTAAAGCTGGGGCTGTGAAAATTCCTTTCAAATAAGCTTCCGAAGCTGTTTCTATGTCATAGAGTTCCATATTTCTGGAAGCTTCAATTAAGGCCGCTGGACCTTTATCTGTTCCTTTTTGATATGTTGTTGTTAAATCAAAGGGGATTGGCAAAATCACAACAGCAGCATTTTTTAGAGTTCTATACTCTTTTGGTAACCCTGCATAATGTCCGGCATCTCCATGCCCTTGCCCTACAGGCAACTTTTTTTTATTCATACGATCAAATAGGTGTAAGATTCTAATGAATTTTTAAACTGCTTCTGCATCCTAGCAGATTCCTGAGGGGTAATTCTTCCCTCTTTAATATCCTTTTCAATGATCGATCGCAATTGGTCTATTAGCGTTTTAGGGGAGTATTGTGCATATTTTAAAACTTCTTCGATTGTATCTCCTTCAACCACTTGTACAATGTCCCATTTTCCATCTTTGTCCAGATCTACATGCACAACATTAGTGTCTCCAAATAGGTTATGGAGCCCGCCTAAAATTTCTTGATAAGCTCCAACCAAAAATATTCCCAGATAATAAGGCCCTGGTGGATAGTTGTGTAAGTTTATATAACTTTTTTCACCTCTTCTGCTGATGAATGTGTCAATCTTTCCATCGCTGTCACAAGTAAGGTCAGCGAGAATGGCATGATTCTTTGGGATTTCATTCAACCGTTGGATAGGTAATACTGGAAATAGTTGATTGATGGCCCAAGAATCTGGCAATGATTGGAAGACAGAGAAATTGCAAAAGTAAGTGTCGTAAAGCATTTTGTCAATATTGGCTAAGTCGGGTGGAATATAGGGTACATCTTTGAGGATTTCTTGAATTTTCAACAAAATCCGTGTGAAAATCTCTTCACTATAAGCCCTTTCAATGAGATTTAATTTACCATGGATAAACTCTTCCAAGGCCATTTGTTTCAGTTCAATTGCATCATTTAAAGTTTCTTGGCTATTTTCAGGGGTTAACTTCTTATACATCGAATAGAATGCTTTCAATGTATCATGCTTACTAGGAGGAGATTTAACTGGAGTTGATACCTTTGCTGTTGTTACATCAATGACCTCTGTAATAAGGACAGAATGGTGTGCTACCAGTGCTCTTCCAGATTCTGAAATAATTTCAGGATCATTAATACCTTCATTAAGACATGCTTCACCGATAGCGGAAATCACATCTCTAGCGTATTCTTCAAGGGTATAGTTCATAGAAGAATCTGATGTAGTTCGAGTTCCTTCATAGTCTACAGCTAAACCTCCACCTACATCTAAATAGGACAACGAAGGGCAGAGCTTTGCCAATTCCACATACATACGAGAGCCTTCATTTAAGGCGTTCTTTATCGCGTCGATTGATGTAATTTGGCTTCCTATGTGAAAATGTAAAAGCTGCAACAAATCAAGCTTTCCGGCTTTTTTTAGAACGGATGTGCATTCAAGGATTTCAGGCACTGTGAGTCCAAATTTCGCACTTTCTCCGCCAGAGGATTCCCAACGTCCGCTTCCTTTGGAAGCTAATTTCATTCTCATGCCAATTAAGGGTTGAGCACTAAGTCTTTCAGCAATATCCAGGATTAGTTTAAGCTCATAAAGCTGTTCAATAACAATAATAGTATGTCGGCCAAGTTTTGACGACATCAAAGCAAGCTCGATGTATTCAGCATCCTTATAGCCATTACAAAGAAGCAAAGACCCTTTTGTATCTTCCAAAGATAGTGCAGCGATCAATTCAGGCTTGCTGCCTACTTCAAGGCCGTTTTGATATTTTTTGCCATACTTTTGAACAAGATCTACAACATGGCGCTGAGGATTAACTTTGATAGGAAATGCTGTGCGATAATTGCCGCGATAGTCGAACTCTTTTATCGCCGATGCAAATGCTTTATTCAGAGTGTCTATTCTATCGCGGACAATTCCATTGAATCGGATTAAGACAGGGGCATCTATCCCCCTGTCGACTAAAGAGGTTACTAACTCGAAAAGGTCACCTTCAGTTTTTTTGCGATTCGGTTTAACGACGATGTGTCCGTTAGAATTTATCGCAAAATACCCTTGGCTCCATGCATCGATCCAGTAATCCCCTTCATGATTGCTCATCTCTACTCTTTGTCTTCGAGATTAAACTCAATGCCTCCAACCCATTTTGCAATGATATTGTAAAGCCAGAATGCAAACAGGGTTATTAGGTAGCCTAGAATCAAATAAAAGAACGGAACTAAAAACCAAGCCCATGCTGCTGGCTCATGATGAAATGTTGCATATAGTCCCATCGGTACAGCAAAAATCAGTGCTAGTAAAAAGTACCAAACTGCAATCGTTTTACTTGTTTGATGTAATGAAAAGTGCGTGATTTGTTTCTTCATAAGGGCGCCTCCTTAAAATTAATTCAGAATTATTATTTTCTGAATTTACATTTGAAATTGCTTCAAATTGGCAAATTTCTATGTAAATTTTATTTTAACATTTTTTTTATTGTTTATAAATATTTTGAATCCTATAGTCCTCATTTTTAACACGAGACAAAACCATGAACCTAGCACGTATTCACTCTGCAGCCATTTCTGGCATTGAAGCTTATCCCGTTGAAGTTGAAGTGGATGTATCCTTTTCAGATAAAATATCCTTCATTATCGTTGGACTTCCCGATGCATCAGTTCGAGAATCCAAAGATCGTGTTCTTGCAGCCATTAAAAATTCCAAGGTCTTTTTGGATCGCCTGCATTGTACTATTAATCTGGCTCCCAGTGATATAAAAAAAGAAGGGGCAATCTACGACTTACCTATTTCGATTGCAATTTTATTTGCTGATGAGAAGCTCAAGAATATTTCGCAACTCTCAGATCATCTGATAGTTGGAGAGCTTGGACTAGGGGGAGAAGTGCGTCCAATCCGTGGTGCAATCGCGATCTCGATTTTGGCACGTCAAACTGGTAAAAAAGGTGTTATACTTCCTTGGCAAAATGCAAGAGAGGCTGCTGCAGTTCCTGGAGTAGAAGTCATTCCTGTGCAGACCCTTTCCGAATTGATTGATCATTTAAAAGGATTGAGAACGATAAAACCTTTAAGTAATGAAACAAATATTCTCGGATTAGTCAATCATTCACCTGCCATTGATTTCCTAGATGTCAAAGGACAAAGCCATGTGAAAAGAGCGATGGAAATCGCTGCATCTGGAGGACACAATATCATTTTGACAGGCCCACCAGGATCAGGAAAAAGTATGCTTGCAAAAGCGATGACTGGAATCATGCCCGCGTTCACTTTAGACGAAGCTTTAGAGGTAACAAAGATTCATTCTATTGCTGGGATGATGCCTGAAGGGCAAGGAATCATCTTGGAACGGCCATTTCGTTCGCCTCATCATACAGTCAGCTATGCGGGATTGATCGGTGGAGGAACTACTCCAAGGCCAGGGGAAGTTGCACTTGCACATCGAGGAATATTATTTTTGGATGAACTACCTGAATTCTCAAGGCATGTTTTAGAAGTGTTGAGACAACCATTAGAGGACCGAAAAGTCACTGTCAGCAGATCGAATGGGAACTTCACTTTTCCAACAGATTTTATTTGTGTGGCGGCGATGAATCCTTGTCCTTGCGGATATACAGGACATCCTGACAAGCGTTGTAGGGACACAAAAATGCAGATCGAAAGGTATCAGAGCAAAATTTCTGGACCTCTTTTGGACAGGATTGACATGCATATTGAGGTGCCCATGTTGCGCTGGAAAGATATGACAGAGGGGAGTGGAGCGGAAAGTTCTAAAGTGGTGCGAGAAAGAGTCGAAAAAGCGAGAAGCAAGCAACATGAAAGACATGGAAGGATCCATATTAATGGACAGTTGTACGGAAAAGAGCTCACACGATTCTGCCACTTGAACGGAGCCTGCCTAAACTTAATAAAGCAAGCAATGGACGAGCTAGGATTTTCCGCGCGATCAATTGATCGGCTGAAACGTGTAGCGCGCACAATTGCCGACCTAGAAGGCTCCGAAAATATTCACGAACACCATCTTCTCGAGGCCATCAACTACAAACGTTGAGTTTATACTGCTTGCTTTGCTCTTTGAGTGCGCCCCCTATAGGGAACACTCAAAGAGCAGAGCCAAGTTGTAAGTAGATTAATTTACGCCGAGAACGAAGTAGGCGGGGAAGGCGAAATGGTGATTAGGCCTTGGAGATGCTTGTAAGACTACGTTTTGGCCCACTTTCGCATGCAAATCAATTTGTGTACTGTACAAATAGGCTATCGGCAACTGTGTATTTGGATTTACCAATATGTAGTCACCTGGCTTATTTTTTACAGTCGTGTTATTCGGCTCGATAATACCTTTTAAGATAACAGCATTGTCTCTTTGCTGCTGATAATAGTCTTCCATTGCCAATTGACCATTCTCGTTCACCCATGTGCTGTACAGATTTTGCTCAATAGGCATCCAATTATTTTGCTTTGGCTGTGACTGTACTTCATAAGAAGCCATTGTAATGTTTGATGGCTGTGTCGAGGCTGTTTGAGTATTTGCCGCAATAGGTTGCGCCTGCTGTTGTTGTGCTAATTTTTGAGCATTTAATGCAGCATTTCTAGCAGCTTCTTTTTGCTGCGCGGTTAGCTGTTGGTTCTTTGATTCAAGATAAGCAACCTTTTTTCTTAAATATGCATCTTGTAAGTTTGATAACAGCTCCTTAGCCCTTCCCACCTGATCTGTAAACTCTGCATAGGAATTGATTACTTTCTGATACATCCCTGTTACAACATCAAATTGGATTTCTTCGTAAGGCTTTTGCATCTCTTCTTGGCTTTTTGCATAAGCAGCATTCAGCAAGCGATTGACCTCTTCACGTCTTTTTGCAATGGTTGCCATCATTGAAGGATCTCCCACGCGTTCTACGTATTCTTTAGCGATGTAAAAACGTGCAGATGTCGGAGGTGCAATCTCAAGCCATTTACTATTAATCGGGCTGACCATCCCTTGTACGCGGTCTCCCTGATTTACCTGTGCAATCACTGGAGCATCTGTATTCGGCTCTAAACGGACATTAACTTTATTTCCTTCAACTACATTGTCTAACACAAATGTTCTAAAAACATAGCCTTTGGTCTCTTGTGGAGGCTGTACCGCATAAAAATCTTCATTTTCCCCTAGCACAACTACAAGCTCATCTTTGTTCATTTCTTTGATGACAAGACCATCCAAATTCGGTTGAAGGCGCATTCTAACTTTATTCTTCGTTAGCTTTCCTGTGAAGGCAACGAATGGCTTAGCAGGAGTTTGCGGAGCCGTTGCAACAGGCTTTGACGCTGGTTGCGGCCCTTCAGCATCAGCTAAAAGCTGTCCCCCTGTAAAACTGATAAAAAATAGGGATAATAAAGAAAAATAAGCTAGCCTGCGCATGTTAAAACTCCTAAACAAGAGATCGATAAGAAAAACGGGATTGTAAAAGTTTAGGTGTTTTTTAACAATCTTTTAAGACTTTAAAACAGCGATGATATGTTCGCACCCTGGATTACCACAAGTACAGCCTACAGGATCGCCTAAATAGACATTATATTGTTCAGTTGTATCCAATTTATTTGTAACTCTAAATAACTGGTTGCCACTTGGTTGAATTTGCCATTGCTGGAATTCTAAATCTTTGTCTGAGACAACTTCTTCTGGAATTGGTTTTTTAGAAACCTCTTCCACAATAATCTCATCATTTTGATTATGAAGGCTTCTTGCAATCTGGCAATAAAAACAATTGCAATGGGGTTCGCCTTTTGGAAAGTTTTTAATCTCTTCTCCTGCAACAATCTTTGTTATTGAAGAAATTTTATGTACGAGCTCTTTAGGGAGATCGGGCGCGTTTGCCATTTCGGGATTATGCTGTAGCGAACCGTTCATCCCTTCAAAAGGATTAATGCCCAATTTGATCGATTCTCCAGCTTTATCTACTGAACCCACCTGGAATTTTAGATCCTCCATACCCATCAAATTCTCTTGTTCTCCACCCTTTTTTAAGTGCGCTTCGTGTGCTTTAAAAATCATTTCGACGATATCGGGAGGAAGCGCCGCGCTAGGAATGTTTACACTATGGCCATTAGTTAAGTCGATATGGAGTGCTTCGCCGTCGAATCGAAGAGACAAGACTTTATCCCAGGAGGTAGAGATAAAAGGGGGTAGGCTTAAATATTTATCATTAAGGATCATTATTTTACCCTCCATTGGAATTTTGTTCCTATACTCTTATTGTATAGGAAGTAAGGATTAAGGGTCAAGGAATTTAGCACTTAATCACCTAGAGTGCGAAATTTTAAGATTTCGGTCATTTTTAGGTTCTTGCAACAAAAATTTTGAGAGATTAGGATGATACTTCGAATAATGCATTAACGGAGAACTCCCTTGAGCGAAAAAACGTTTGTAATCGATACCAATGTCCTTCTCCATGATCCCGAAGCTATCTTAAAATTCCCAAAGCAAAATGTGGTTGTCCCAGTGACAGTCCTAGAGGAATTAGATAAAATGAAGCGTCTCCCAGGGGAATTAGGGAGAAATGCTAGGGCAGTATTCCGTACCCTAGATTCCTTAAACCAGATCGGAGAGGGAAATCTCCATAGCGGGGTGGTTTTACCCAATGAGTCCTCTGTTAGAATCCAGATGGAGATCAAAACGGATTATAACTACAACTTAGCCCTTTCGATAAATGATAATCGAATCATATTGGCAGCCTATTATTTACATGAGCAAGGCCATCATGTGGTCTTTTTATCTAAGGATTTCGCTGCAAGGATAAAAGCTGAGGCAATTGGACTTGAGGCTGAAGATTATGAAAATCTAAAATATGCCTATGACTCGATCTATAAAGGGATTCAGAAGATTGATAAGAGTAAAGAAGAGATCGATCATTTTTACAAAGACGGTTCCTTGGATGCAAAAGGGCTCCAAAGCCATCCTAATGAATATGTGGTTATGACCTCACCAGAAAATTCCTCTGGAGTAGGCAAATACGATGCCCAAAAGCAGGAAATCGTTCCCTTACTGAAGTTAACAAATATTTGGGGGATTAAACCCAAGAATGTTGAACAAAAATGTGCGGTAGACTTGCTTTTAAGAGATGATATCAAGTTAGTAACCCTTATTGGACAAGCTGGAACAGGTAAAACCCTTTTAGCCCTAGCCTGCGGTTTACGCAAAGTATTTGATGAAAATCTTTATAGTAGAATCCTTGTGAGTAGACCAGTAGTGCCCCTTGGAAGAGATATTGGCTTTTTGCCAGGTACAAAAGAGGAAAAACTGTACCACTGGATGCAAGCGATCTATGACAACTTGGAATTTCTTTGCGACTCTTATGGAAACGAACCTAGTGAGACTCTTCGCTGGGTTATGGAAAGCAAAAAGATTGAAATGGAGGCTGTCACCTATATTAGGGGTCGTTCGCTTCCAAAAATCTTTATGATCGTCGATGAAGCGCAGAACTTAACCCCACATGAAATTAAAACAATTATTTCACGTGCAGGTGAAGGTACAAAGGTCATTTTGACAGGTGATCCATCCCAGATCGATAACCCTTATCTTGATAAGGATTCAAACGGGTTAACTTACACAATAGGTAAATTCAGCGATCAGAAAATTTATGGCCACATTTTCCTAGAGAAGACAGAGCGTTCAGAATTGGCTGCATTAGCTGCAGAAATTTTGTAGAATTCTAATTGGCAGCGCAAATACACACTTGCGCTGTCTTCAGTAATTGCAATTAATTTAGACAATCAATAAACTAACTAGATTAATTGTGTTTAATAATTTAATTTTTATAGGTTTATATGTTTTGGAATAAGGGTCTAGGAGTTCTTTCGGCAGTTGTTTTAGCAATATTTCTTTCCTGGGTTTTCTTTTTTAAAATGATCAGCCCAGGATATGTGGGTGTAGTTGTAGATTTATTAGGGGATTCCAAAGGCGTTGAAACAAAAGAACTTCATGTGGGGGTGCATTGGATAGCTCCATGGAAAACCGTGTATCAATTTCCAATTTTTGAACAGAATCATACATGGGAAGGGCGAGATGCCTTTAGTTTTCAAACCTCAGAAGGTTTAGCGATTTCAGCTGATATTGGAATTACATTCCATATAAGACCAGATTCCATACCAAATATCTTTGCAAAATATAGACGTGGAATGGATGAAATTAGTGACACCTTTATTCGCAACTACGTTCGAGATGCGATTAACAAATCTGCCTCAAAAATGAAAATTGAAGATTTATATGGCGAAAGCAAAGAGATATTTTTTGAACAAGTGCAAAATCAGGTTAGGGATGAACTTAAAGGCATTGGATTTGAAATATCAAGAATTTATCTGATCGGTAGATTTCATTTCCCAGATAGTGTGGTAGCAGCATTAAATCAAAAAATTGAGGCAATTCAAAGGGCTCAGCAAAGAGAGAACGAGTTAAGGGAAGCTGAAGCAGAAGCTAAAAAGCAAATTGCTAAAGCATCAGGACAAGCTCAATGTGTACTGTTACAAGCTGAATCAGAAGCAAAAGCCAATAAGATTTTAGCAGACTCAGTTACCCCAGAACTAATTCAGTGGCAGGCAGTACAAAGATGGGATGGAAAACTTCCCTCTGTCACAAGTGGGGCAACCCCATTTATTAACGTTAAATAATGTTGACGAAGAGAATATTGAATTCATGCAAAATAAACTGCTTACATTTTTTTTCATTTTACTTCTATGTTTTACAAATATTTATGCCAGTGAGTCGCTCATTTATTTCCATGGTTCCCCAACAGATTTTGAAAAAGTAGAACCACGCCCATCAACAAGGTTTTCTGGAACAAAAGTTGTTTGGGACGGAGAAGCGATCTTTGCAACTCCCGATTTTCGAATTGCACTTTTCTATTCTCATAATCACTTAGGTCCAGTAACTGGTGGAATAGACCTTATTACAGATATTGATAAGGATACTCCGATTACTTTTGACTTAATCGGCGGTAACGATCTTGAAGATGCCCTGAATACACTCTATGGGATCGAAGGGGATGCTTCAAGCAAAGGTTACATCTATTTATTGGATCCCAGCTATTTTCAATGGATGGAAGGTTTAGGATCGATGGAAAGAGTATCTTCAGATGTCAACGCCAACCTAGGCAGAGTTGAGATAGACCGCAGGAAGCTCATCGATCATTTTGTTAAAAGTGGAAAGATTAAATTAGTTTGGACGGGAATATTCCCAAGTTATGATATAGTTCTCAGCCATGATGAATGAGATAACATTTTTCTTACATATTTGTGTGGTAGGAGCTTTTACAATTGCAGCTTTAAGAGTTGGCAAGGAAGCTTTAATTGCTTGGATTGCTTTGCAAGGAGTCATGGCGAATCTGTTTGTTTTAAAACAAATGGAGCTTTTTGGCCTGACTGTAACCTGTAGCGATGTTTATGCAGTTGGATCTTTCTTAAGCTTGAACATTCTGCAAGAGTTTTATGACCGCTCTGTAGCCAAGAAAGCTATTATGGTTGCAGCTCTATGCCAAGGATTTTTGCTTGTGATGTCACAGTTCCATTTACAATATATTCCAAGTCCATACGACACAACCCATGATGCTTTTTCAACCATTTTAACTGCTTACCCAAGAATCCTGATCGCATCTCTAGGTGTCTTCTATTTTGTTCAAAATATGGATGTGTTGATTTTTCAAAATTTGAGAAAGATGTTTCCAGATAGCTCTTTTGTTTGGAGAAATGGAGTTGGGTTGACGCTTTCACAAGTACTAGACACTGTTTTATTCTCTTTTTTGGGACTTTGGGGAATTGTTTCTTCCATCACTGATGTTATTTTAGTGAGTTTGACAATTAAGCTTATCTTAGTTGCATCCGCAACGCCATTGACACTACGCCTACGATCCCTTAAACCGGAGGTAAGTCCAGTATGAAAAAGCCATTTAAATTTGAAATAGTCCACTCTTCAACGAAGTCAAGAGCTCGTGTAGGCAGAATTCATACTCCACATGGTATAATTGATACACCTAATTTTGTTGCTGTAGGAACAAATGGAACTCTGAAAGCGATCGACAACCAAATTGTACAGAAGCTGGGACTTCAGTTAATGTTCTGTAACACCTACCATTTGCTTCTGCAGCCAGGTACTCAAGTTGTAAGAAAAGCAGGTGGATTACATAAATTCATTCAAAGAGATCTTCCTATCATTACTGATTCTGGAGGCTTTCAAGTTTTTAGCCTGGCTTATGGCTCTGTTGCAAATGAGTTGAAAAGCAAAGGGACTAAAAAAACCGATGGATCCGTGCTCAAGTTAACTGAGGAAGGGGTTTTATTCCGCTCCTATCGCGATGGATCGAAAGTCCTATTGACTCCGGAAAGCTCAATACAAGCCCAGAAAGATTTAGGAGCAGACATCATTATCCCTTTTGATGAACTTCCTCCATACCATATCAATAAAGATCAATTGATCAATTCATTGGAGCGTACGCATCGTTGGGAAGAAAGGTCCCTGCGCGAGCATTTGAAAAATCCTCAGGATCAGGCGATGTATGCTGTTATACATGGCGGAGTTGATCAACATTTAAGGTTAAAAAGCTGCGACTTCCTATCTTTACTACCTTTTGATGGGTTTGCAATTGGAGGAAGCATGGGAAAAACCAAGCAAGAACTGTTTGAAATTTTAGATTACACAACGATTCGGCTAGACAGAACAAAGCCAAACCATCTTTTAGGCATAGGAGATTTAGAATCGATCCATCAATCTATTCCTTATGGCATTGATACCTTCGATAGTTCTTATCCAACAAAAGCAGCGCGCCATGGGATTGCTATAACATCTAAAGGTCCTTTGAATCTAACCAAACGTGAAAACCATGATTGTTTCGAACCAATAGATAAGTACTGCGAATGCCCCACTTGTGCAACATTCAGCAGAGCCTACCTCCATCATCTTTTCAAAGCTAAAGAACTCACCTGTTTAACACTTGCCTCTATCCACAACATTTATCAAATGGTGGAGATCATGAAAAACTATCGCGAACGTATTCTAAACAATGATGTTTAAATTTATTTATTCTTGGAGCGGATCTTTTTGATGAGGCTGATTTTGAGGTCGTAAAGCCATTTTTCCATACCTACAACATATTGATGCGGATTTAAGAAACGCTTCACTCCAGGATGGAATCTTGCTAGTTCTTTGGCTGTAGTTTGTCTTATAGAATTAAGCGTTGGTAATTCATAAACTCTTTTTCCATTTCTAAAAATGGGCACTAGCAAATCGGTGTATGCAACACTAGAGTCAATAAGCTTTTCTCTTGTAGGATCCAACGGATCCACGACGTGCCATTCCTTTGCCGGGGGATGGTTTGCATCATAAATCACGTCAGCAATATTTTCTGTAGGCTTATGAAATCTTCTAATCTGCAAAATTCCAGGATTGGACACTTTTGCCATTTGCTCGGAAAGCTTTAATGTATATCGCCAATCTTTGCCTGGTTTTCTAACAGCTGAAAGCTTATATACGCCATCAAGCCAAGGATGATCTTTTCCTGTCACAAGGCTTGTGCCTACTCCCCAGGCATTGATTTGTGCGCCTTGAATTTTCAACTCGCTGATTACATTTTCGTCGAGTTCATTGCTAGCCAAAATGGTCGTACCTTTGAATCCAGCTTCGTCAAGCAGCTCACGGGCTTTAATACTTAAGTAGGCTAGGTCGCCAGAATCTAAACGGACGCCAATCAATTTTTTACCTTGCTGTTTTAATTTTTTCCCCACTTCAATCGCTTTTTTTATTCCAGCAATAGTGTCATAGGTATCGACTAGGAAAATACAATT
Source organism: Parachlamydiaceae bacterium (assembly GCA_039806825.1). GTDB lineage: Bacteria > Chlamydiota > Chlamydiia > Chlamydiales > Parachlamydiaceae > JBDHQB01. The sequence continues at coordinate 21,682 of JBDHQB010000005.1, forward strand.
ATTTGGGAGGCATTCTGCATACTTTTCAAAAGATTCAATCTCATCTTCAAAGCACATCACCCAGCTGTGGGCCATTGTTCCTTTAACTGGGATCCCATAAATTTTGCCTGCAAGAACATTGGATGTGGACTCACAACCCCCAATATAGGCTGCTCGACTAGCTGTCAAGGCACCATCGATTCCTTGAGCTCGGCGCATTCCAAATTCAATGACAGGATCACCTTTTGCAGATTGGCAAACACGTGCTGCTTTTGTTGCAATCAGAGTTGGAAAATTGATGAGATTTAACAAAGGGCTTTCAAGTATTTGACACTGTATTAAGGGGCCCTTCACCCTAACTAAGGGTTCATAAGGAAATACAACTGTTCCTTCTGGAACAGCGTCAAGATCACACTGAAACTCTAACTTTGAAAGGTAGTCAAAGAACTTATCTTCAAAGCACGGAGAGCCATCAGGAGCTTTAACTGTGCTTAAATAGTCTAAGTCTTCCTGAGTAAACTTGAATTTTTCCAAAAATTGGACTAAATTTTCCAAGCCTGCAGCGATTGTAATCCCCCCTTGAAAGGGATGCCTGCGAAAGCAATGGTGAAAAACTGCCTCTTCCTTGTCCATCCCTGCTTTCCAATATCCGTAGGCCATTGTTAATTGGTAAAAATCGGTCAATAAAGCCAAGGATTTGTTATAAAAGGAATTAGGCATAGATTATTTCGATGATGTTTGAGGTGTAGCGTGCGTTTTAATTAATGCTTTGCGTTGATCTAAAAGAAGTTTTAGCTGAGATTCAGAAGTTCTTGTCTGTTCCTCATATTGTTCTGCTTCTTTAATTAGAGCAGAATATTTTGCAAAATCGCTCATCATGACTCTTTGTGCATCTGCTTCAGCATCCAAAGCCTTATGTCTAAAGCTATCTATTTTCAAAGAGAGCTCTTGGATTTGAGTGTCCAATTTTGTCAGCTCTGTTTGCCATTGTGTAGCGGTTTCCTGGGCTATCAATGGTGGACTTTGCAAAAGTATAGCGCCAAGACAAAGAGCAGCAATTCTCATAAAAAACTCCTTTTTTCTCTATCCTGGCCCTTTGTGAGGATCCTGTCAACCTTTGTTCCTTGGAGGCAAGGTAATCTTTTTATTCTTTCGATAAATGTAATACCAAATTCCTCCGATTAAGGCAGCTAAAGTCCAAATAATCAAACGTGGTAACACAAGAAGTTCGTAAGGTTTTTGAGAAGGAATTCCAAGGCGATCTCCTGGAGGCCAAATGATGACGCTCGGTGCCCCTTGCAAGTTTGCCTCTGGAACAAATCCAAAAATTCTGCTGTCTCCGCTCATCGCATGGTTATCCCCCAGCACAAGATAATGGCGGTCAGGAACTTTTAATCCAAAGTTTTGAATAAACTCTTTATCTAGTTGACCATTTTTCATAGGTGCACCGTGGTCAATAAAAGGAAGATAGGGCTTATCTTGAGTGGACTTACTGGCTTTATCATTTTCACTTGCAACGAATGCCTTGAGCAATGGATCGTTCTTGTCATAGATTTTTGCACCTAAGAGATATAAGTCCCCATCACGGAAGTAGGCAAATCGTGTTGGGTAACCCTTTAAATGCTTTTGCTGCGGTTCAACTGCTGGATCCCAATTTACACCTAAATTATATAATCTCTGAAAGAAAGCTGGATCTGGATTGTACAATGGATGATTTGCAGGGAGTTCCTCTAAGATGCCTCCAAATCCAACTTTCCAACCCTTTCCAAAATAGAATTCATAGGTTCCATCGGGAATTCCAGGAAGCCTTGCATTGAATTGTGAGTAAGAAGGTTCATCTACACTATAGCGGACTGCCTGACCATTTTTAACTACAAAACGTGCGGTATAGAGATTTTTTCTTAAGGCTTCCAACTGCTCTTTGGAGACTGGTAGAACAGATTTTTGCGAATTCAGTGTAATCCCAGTCATATTTCCAGAAGTGTAGAATTGCGGTTTTGGATAGGTCACACTTGGATGATGACGCAATTCTAAAAAATAATCTGCAGTAGATCCTGCAGGAGCCTCGAGTCCTAAGTCTTTTAATTGATCTTTCTTGACCAAACGTGCCATTGCAAAATTTCCAATCCCCCAAAAGTCACTGTAAGTGACTGGCTGATCATGGGATTTCAAAGCAGATGCAGGACTATCTGCAACCCAGGTATTTTTGGAAAAAATTTCTCCAGCAGGATTGTCGCTGCGAGAAAGTTGTAATCTCGCAAGAGGAATATGCATTTGATCGAATTGTACGATATTATTTTTTGGCATTGTCGCAACGCCGTCAAAGTTAATAAATGGAATGTGTTCAAGAGTTGACATCCAAGGTGAATCAATGAGCTCAGAGATAAAATTTCCATCTTTGTCAAAGCCGTAGATTTTTCCTCCATAAAAGTAAAGAGTATCTTCTGGCTTTCCGATCATCCGTTTAACAAAACGTTTTTTATAAGGAAAAAGTCCAAAAAATGTGGAGTCAGTGTCAATAACTGGAAGCCCATCACCTGAAAATATAATACCTGCAGTTCGTTGAACGAGATTTGGGTCAAAGTAAAAATGGGCAGTTTCCAAAGGAACATTAATGCCAAAGGCGGTCTTGCTGACAGTAAGATGATCTTGTTCTCGGAATGTAGGACGCATCGAGCCAGTCGGGATTTCATACAGCTCAAACCACATTTGCCTAATAATTGTGGCGATGATGAGTGCCATCGCTAAGGCTGCTGCGATTTCAATAAATGATTTCCACCAAGGTTTTGGATAATGATCATCGCAAAACTCTTCTAAATCACGAGCGTGGCGATCAGCAGATTCGCGATCTTTATTGTCGATAGATGCTTTTAAGGATCGTATAAGGTCTTCAAATTCATTAAGTTGATGTGGTGTAAGTCTATCTTTTTTCTTTCGATAAAGAGTCCAAGCTTGATCCAAAATTCTTCTACTTTTGCGTAATGAGTAGGTGGATGAAAACATAATCCTTCCAGTGTTGAAAGCAATAAAAGAAAATCATAATTGGCTACTCCCTAAGAAGCAATGGTTTTCTATGTTCGTTAAATGTACGCATGTTATAGTTAAATAGCTCCATTGCAACCCCTTTTTTTGTGGATATGTTGTTTGCGAGTTGTCAATAAATTCGTTTTTTGAACATAAGTCATAACTTGCAGAACCTTAGCCCACTGAAGGATTAATAAATTTTAAAATATTGAAAATCAATAAATTATGAATTGAATTCACTGTATAAGCTCATCGTAATTCGCTCCATTTCATATGATTAGAAACAGTGTTCATAATTGTTCATACATTTGCCTCAAAACTTAATCCTTTGGACGAATAGTAATATAAATTTTAAGTCCCAAGCATCAACTAGATTACAAAAATATAAAGTCAAGTGGGTGCTTATTGATCCAAAATACAAGGATAATAAGAAATCTTTGGAGATGTTCGAATTCTTAGCAAAGATGATCCATGCAATTGTGGAAGTTGAATCTCATCTAGATATGAAGGACTATTTTAATCAACCTTCTGCAACCCCTGATGCTATCATGGCTATGGATTTTGAGGATGGATCTGGGCCGATAAATACCCAGCCTTTACGTGACAAACAGAGGGAACTAGCCGTAAGAGGACACAAATGTGTCTTGCAATTCTAGATAAGATGAGACACCATGAAAAGAAAGAAATTGAAATCATAACTTCCGATCAGATTCAACCTTAAAACAATGATCGGATAAAGTTCTCATCTTTAGGGGATTTTAGTCCTGTTCCAGAGTCAACAATTCTTACTTTAGCTTTTCCGACAAGACCAGAAATTTCTAGCCAATAAGGGAAATAGGAAGGGACCTTAAGGTTATAGTCAGGGAGATAGACCAGGATTGTTTTTCCCGACATTTCGCTACCATCCCGCGGCCATTGGGCTTTATAGGCATCAAAAAATGCATTCGTCACGGTTTGTCCCTCCACAATCAAGGGTGGCTGCCACAATGGACGCCAATCTGGTGCTCCCTTATCTGGCGCAGCTCCTACACGCTTCCTGTCGTGGGCTTTAACAATTTGCAATTTTAAATTTAGAAGCTGACTCAAAAAGTTATCGCTATCAGGAATTGAGAAATAGCGGTTCATTGTAAAAGAGTAAGGCTGGCTCATTGTCCCATCTGCAAGATTGATCTTATAGAGGACCCAAGAAGAATTTCCAGGGGCATTATCATTAACCCAGGTACGCCAAGAAAAGTTTTCAGATGGGATTTTTGACTGAGGGACCGTGATCTCTTCCAAGATCAAACGGTTGTCCTCTTTAGAGTATATATGAATCAGTGAATACACTTTTCCTTGTGCTGTCACAATGTAATCGCCAGGCTTTGCGTCTTTCAGTTTATTTTTCAGAATTAAATCATCTGAAAAAGCAAACGATGCAAAACATAAAAGAGAAAACAATGCACAGAGAAAAGTTTTCATACCTACACCTTAATGATTTCAATTTTGGCCATTTCGCCATTTAAGTCCCATTCGGTTCCTTGGGCCGGACCAAAGTTAACTTCAATTGCAAGGACCTCATTATCGATATACTCTTTAAACTCTTTATAGGCATCAGCAACTTTTTCTGTACTGTCTACCTTAATACGAATTCTATCGCTAACAGCTAAACCTGAATCTCGTCTCATGGTGTTAATCTTGTTCACAAATTCGCGAGCAAGCCCTTCTCTGATTAGATCTGGGTTAAGCTGGGTATCCAATCCTATCGTCACATCGTTTGCATGGGAAGCGATCAATCCTTCATGGACAGTTCTTTCGATCTGCACATCTTCTGGAGTGATCTCAATCTTCTGCCCTTCTAATTCGATATAAACATTTTGACCATCAGCAAGCTTCAACTGGTGCTCATGATCAAACTCATCGATCGCTGTTTGCGCAGCCTTCATGAGCTTGCCCACTTTTTTGCCTAACACCCTGAAATTTGGCTTGATTTTGAGTTTAACAAACTCTTCTTCATCCGCGGTAAAGTGAACATCTTTAACATTCAGCTCTTCAGCAATGAGATGTTGTTGTTCTCTCAAAAATTGCAAAACTTGCGGATTTGCAGAGGCCACCTGGGCAGCAGGTAAAGGCTGTCGCACTTTTAACTTATGTTCTTTTCGCAAACTATGGCCTAAACTGACAGCATTCTGTACGGCTGCCATACCTTCCTCTAAATGCTCATAGCGCTGCTGTGGTTCATAATGCGGATAATCGCATAGATGAACAGACTCAGGCATATCTTCGGATCGCAAATTTTGATAAATTGCATCTGCTATATAGGGAACGAAAGGTGCAGCAACTTTTGTAAAGGCTATTAGCACTCTGTAGAGTGTTTCAAAAGCTTGATCGCGGTCTACGGAAGCTTCATCACTCCAAAATCGACGGCGGCTTCTACGGATATACCAATTTGTCAATTGCTCGATAAATCCTACAAGAGGTTCAACAGCTCTGCTTAAATCATAAGAATCCATCCCTTCTTCGACATCTTTAATAAGCTTATTCGCGATCGATAACACCCAACGGTCGATTTCAGCATCGGGTTCAGCCAACTTTTTCGGCGGAGTCCAATTGTAGATTCGAGCATAAGTGATAAAGAAGGAATAAGCATTCCATAGCGGGATTAATATCTGTCTCAGAACAAGCTCAACCCCACTTTCTACAAACCGCATGTCATCCGCTTTGACTGCAGGGCTATGCAACATATAAAGACGGATAGCGTCAGCACCATGTCTATGGACCACGTCCATAGGATCAGGGTAGTTTTTAAGACGCTTTGACATTTTAGACCCATCAGCTGCAAGCAAGATTCCGTTTACGATCACATGCTTGAATGCAGGCTTGTCAAACAAGGCAGCTGCCAAGATTGTCAAGGTGTAAAACCAACCGCGTGTTTGATCCAAACCTTCTGCAATAAAGTCTGCAGGGAAATTATCTTCGAAATATCCCTGATTTTCGAAAGGGTAATGATTTTGTGCGTAAGGCATAGAACCCGACTCAAACCAACAATCGAATACCTCAGGAACACGTTTGAATACCTTTCCTTTGTGTGTAAAGCTGAAATCATCAATAAAATGGCGGTGGAGGTCGCGAATTTTTGCACCGGTCAATTTTTCCAGTTCAGCAATACTTCCCATGACCATCAATTCACCATCTTCAGCCCTCCAGATAGGTATAGGTGTTCCCCAATATCTGTTACGGCTGATCGCCCAATCTCTTGCCCCTTCCAGCCACTTGCCAAAACGGCCAAACTTGATGTGGTTAGGTGTCCAGTGGATCTGTCTGTTTGCTTCTACTAAACGGTCTTTGATTTTTTCCACAGCCACAAACCAAGTGTTGACCACTTTGTAGATCAAAGGGGTATCAGACCTCCAACAAAATGGGTATCTGTGGCGAAGAACGCCTTGATGAAAGACCTTACCTTCGGCTTTTAATCTCTTAATGATGTCCTTATCAGCATCCTTAACAAACATTCCGGTATATTCGCGGATTTCAGTAGTAAACCGGCCGTTGTTGTCGACAGGACAAACTAGTTCTATTCCTGCCCTTTGAGAGGCGTAAAAGTCAACTTCCCCAAATGCGGGAGCACTGTGAACAAGTCCAGTACCATCTTCAGTAGAAAGTGAATCTTCCATAATTACACGGAATGCGCCCTGTTCAGCTCGATCGGCAAAATAATTGAGAACCGGTTTATATTTTAGCCCTTCAAGGGAATCCCCCTGCATTGTCATCAAGATTGTATAATCTTTTGGATCTTTGAAGTAATGATGTAAACGCTCTTTGGCTAAGATATATTGCTTTCCTGTTTGATTATCCTTGATTTTCACATACTCAATCTTAGGGCTAGCCATGATGGCAAGGTTTGAGATCAATGTCCAAGGGGTGGTCGTCCAGATCAATAAATCGGTGCTTGGATCATCCACAAGGGTAAATGCAACTGTCAAAGAGGGATCATCCACATCTTTATAGTTTTCACCTGCTTCGAAGTTAGATAGTGGAGTTCCCAATTTAGCTGAAAAGGGCATCACTTTATACCCTTCGTAGATTAATCCTTTGTCGAACAGCTCTTTGAAGACCCACCAGACGGATTCCATGAAGTCAAGGTCCATCGTTTTCCATGTGCTGCTGAAGTCAACCCAGCGGCCCATGCGATTAACTACCTCTTTCCATTGCTCGGTATAGCGCAAGACAATTTTGCGGCATTCCTCGTTAAATTTAGGGATGCCGAACTCCTCGATGGAGTTTGCTCCCGAAAGGTTGTTGGCTTTTTCAATTTCTTGTTCGATGGGTAGGCCATGGCAGTCCCAGCCAAATCGGCGTTTCACGTAAAAACCTTTCATTGTTTTATATCGAGGAACCACGTCTTTGATTGTGCCTGCCAATAAATGGCCATAGTGGGGCAATCCGGTAGCGAATGGAGGACCATCATAAATAGTGAAAGGCAGTCTTTTTTCCCGCTGTTCAAGCGATTTCTCAAAAATTTTTCTGTCCTGCCAAAACTTCAATATTCTCTTTTCTCGTTCGTCAAATGTTTCTTGCGGGATCTCTTTAAACATAAATTTTCCTAGCTTTCACGATTACTAACACAGCTATTCTACTCCCGAACCTCAAAATTGTCGAGATAAGTTGCAATTCCTCAAGGGATTCTGTATAATAATATTATAACATAACTTACGGGGGTGTCACGGTTTCGACTTGGAAATGAAGGGTTGATTGCATGCGGAGGATGTCGGTTGGCCTCCTAAAAAAACCGATAAAACAATAAATGCAGACTCTAAAGTCGTTGCATTTGTAGACGAAACAGCTGATGAAGGTGTTCTCGTTTACAAAGCGGCTTAATTAACCTAACAGTTTTTTAAGCTCCGATAGCCCAGTTTTGGACCAAGGATTCTGGAATCTATCGTAATCATCTTGGTATGAGCTTCTCTCCGCTCGCTTCTAGGGGAGGAACCTCGAGACCAAATGAAGCGGCACCGGCCTCAGCGGCGTGATCAACGTCGAGGCGGGTTGCTACTCATGATCACTAAGCATGTAGTGGTTAATCTAGAGTTTGCTAAGGACGAGAGTTCAATTCTCTCCACCTCCATCAATCAAAAGGCTTCAGTCTAACGACTGAAGCCTTTTATTTTTAGCGACATACAACGCAAAGTTCTTGGCCAACAATCTAGCTGCTTAAAGCTCATTTACACACTAGAGTGGATGAAACTTCAGTAAAAAAAATATTTAATTTTTCGCTCTTTGGTGCTACACTCTCCGACTTACACCAAGAGAATAAAATGTCATCTAATACAATCGAGAAAGTCCAGACAAAAGACATCAAAGAATACAAAGCTTTCTTCAAAGAGATTAAAGAAAAAATCTTAACTTCTCAGGTAAAAGCTGCTTTAGCGGTTAACCACGAACTTATTAATCTTTATTGGGAAATAGGTTCTAAAATCCATCTCAAACAGAAGGATGAAGGCTGGGGCGCTAAGACTATTGAAAACTTGGCAAATGACCTCAAATCTTCTTTTCCAGAGATGAAGGAATTTTCTCACAGAAATCTCAAATATATGGTTCACTTTGCTAAAGAATACCCCGATCTCGCAATTGGGCAACAGGTTGTTGCCCAAATTCCATGGGGTCATAACTCCTTATTTCGATGAACAAGGGCAACATGATCATTAGAAGTGGTGGAAAACGAACTTGGAGATGTAATAATCCAAGAGCACTACTTAAAAGCTCTTATAGCATGAGTAGGATAGACGTGCTATTGGTTCAGCAGGATCTGGAAAGTATGAGTATGCTGTTTATCCCGATTATGAGACAGGTCACGAGGCTTTGATTGTTATGTTAAGAGGCAGCCGCTATCGAAATCTAACTTTATTAGAAGCTTCTATTAGATATGTCAAAGAAGATCCTGGTCCTGGTCCAAAGATTGCAAAAATGAGCAATCTTGATCCCAATCGCAAAATCAGCTCTCTATCCGACGAAGAATTTGAAAAATACTGGAAAGCTATCGAAAAAAATGAACGTTGGGAAGTTGGTGAGGAAGACTTTATTCCAAGAGGAATCATCTCTGGAGTGCATAAGAAGCGTGGTGTTATTACTGAATATTTGGTTTGTGTTAACAAAGAGTCTACATGGCTGCCAAAACAAGACGCTATAAAATGGGCTGTGGAGGGTAAATTGCATGCGATTCTCGTTCACGTGAAAAATGGAAATCATTATCTAAGACCTGAATATGGCCAACATGGCTTTGTTGTCATTACCTAAAACTGGATATTTTATGAAGCTCATTTATTTGTTTTTGCCTTTCATCCTTACAGCCTGCTCTTCAGATTCGAACAAGGGATTTGATAATCTTGAAGAAATCAAAAAGGATTTCATCACCAATATTTTGACAGAAAGTACTTTAGATGAGGGACCCTTTCAAATGAATTATCATTTGCGAGCTATCTTATTTGCAGATAATGTCGTAAGTCTCATGGGGGACGTTTTTGTATATGATCACCTCCCTCATGGGTGGATACGATATGAAGGAAAAACATATGTCAAAACAAATGGTTCCTTCAAAGAAATCACACTTTATGATCTGTTCCCTCAACCTATTCAAAAGGAATTTTTAAGGAGTTATTGCGAAACCTTTCTTAAACAGAATGGCGATTGCAATTACTTTCAACCTCCTGATCCATTGCGTGATCACCTAGATCAAGGACTAATCAAAGTATTTGTGGTGGATCACGAGTCTCTGATTTTAGTTTTTCAACCCTATGCAGTTGGTGGATTTGCTGACGGGCCATTCACAGTCAAAATTCCATTCACTACACTAGTCGGAAAATGGCAAGAAGGAAATCCTTTAGAAAAGCATCTACCAATTACTAAAAACTTTCTTTCTTCATGGGATAAGGACAATTGGATCAGCGATGTCCAAGATGATCATTCAATTGCATATCAAAAGGATACGGTTAAATAAATCATTTTTTTGAAATAGACAAAAATCTTTACAAATTAAAATATCAAAATATACGGGTCTACTATGCTTAAAAAAAATCATTCTACTTTGTTCGTCATAGAGAATCTGAGCATAACCAAAGAGGGTTAGTGGCTGGCGGCAAAACTGACAGTCCCTTGATTACTTGCGTTTATGAAATCATATGCTATATCCATTGTTGCTCACCTTGAAAATAAGTGGACTAAGGTTTTGGGCGTATTTTTGGCTGCATCATTTTTAGCACCGATGCTAAGCGGCATGGTTTCTCAGACGAGCATTACATGTTTAGGACTACCGCACATTGGGTCATTACGTCACCCCCGTAATTATTAATATAGTAGACTGGATTAGGTGTGGATTATCAAACACTGGTTGTAGAGATTAAATGGACTTTTGATGGTCTGAAATGACATCTTCAATGATGCGCCAACATTGTTTAGACTCAGAATTGTTTGGATCGGTAAATCCAGCAGCAACAACTAAAGCCTTCCATAAAGTCCAACCGCGCGCACGAGCCCATGTCTCTTTATCTAAAAAAAGGGCTTCCTGAAAAGCCTCTCTACTTTTCCCATAAAATAGCGTCCAGTTGATTGCAAGATCACATGCCGGATCACCAACAGCCAATTGACCAAAGTCAATAATAGCAGAAAGCTTATCATCACGTACCAACAGATTACCGACACTTATATCACCGTGAACCCACACTGACGGATTCTTCCAAGAACTCACAAGAGCAGCTTCCCAAATTTCGATTGCCAAAGTGACATTAATTTTATCCTTTAAGAAATTGATAGAACGACGTGTTTCATTGTCATAGACCGATAGTGACCCTCCTCTAAAAAAGCTATGCAATCCAGGTAATGGTCCCCCCGTTGCGTCAATTTTTTGGAGCGCGGTAAGAAAACCAGCAAGATCAATTGCCAATTTAACGAGATCGCTTATTTTTGCAGAAGCTGCAGTCTCACCTTCAAGCCATCTATAAACAGACCACTTCCAAGGATAGCCATACTCAGGCTTTCCCATAACTAGAGGGATAGGAATCGAAAGTGGAAGCGCACGAGCCAATTTCGGTAGCCATTGATGTTCCTTTTCTACTTGCAATTCATAATCGGCAGCGCTTGGTAAACGAACTGACATGTCTTGACCTAAGTGGAAAGTTCGATTGTCCCATCCGCTTGTTGCAACTGGATCGATAGAAAGCTCTTTCCATTGAGGAAATTGCGAGGCTATCAAACGACGAACAAGAGAAACGTCGATTGTTACACTTTCTTCCTTCATTCGGCTATCCCTTATTATTAGTGCATCCTTTAAAATATTATTAGTGCATCCTTTAAAATCAAAGGGGATATTGAAGGAGATATACTTCCAAGGGTCTCTGAAATACGTAATCGATACTTTATCTTCATTATGGGTTGAACGAATCCAATAGCTATCCAACCATGAAAGATTATATACTCGGAAATATGGTCTATAAGCTCTTGTAGGGCCTCTTTATCGACAAAAATGTATAAGCTTGCATTCGAAATAAAAATTCCGTAACATGATTAAAAAAACACAGAGCTTTTATGACTAAATTATCAATTCTCAAAAAAAAGAACGTTGTTGCCAATCGCCCTGGATTGAAAGTAGTTCAATTTCACTTGTCCAAAGGGGACTGCATACCAGAACACCATACGAATGCTAGTGTTGTTGTTATCACGGTTAAAGGCAGAGGCATTTTTACAATTGAATCAACTCAGCATGAAATGAACCCTGGTGTCGTTTTAGAGATGCATCCCTTTACCCCTCATGCAATCGAAGCTCTAGAAGAGCTTGAATTTACCGTAGTTCATATGCATTTAGAAGAAAAAACAGGCAAGGTAAGTTGTGGCGCTGATAACTCTTTTTCACAAAAAGACTTATAAAGAGAAAATCCTCCTTATTTTTCTTCAAAGCTATGCTCTTCTCTTAATTCTTGGGGGCGTTTTTGGTCATGCAAATAGCTCTCTTACAGTCATTATTGCAAGCGTTCTTTCTGGAATGGTTATTCAAGTTGGATCTTGGTTAGTCTGGCAGAAAAAGAAGTGGGCTCTCCCTTTCAACCTACTTTTTGTGCTTGGACTTACTTTATTCTTTATTTATCGATGGTTCATAACAGGAAAATTCTATCCCCCAGCCTTACTAGCATGCGTAAGCGTTTTTCTCACTTTCAAGATTTGCCAAGCGCTACTTTTTAAGAAAGATTCTCAATTAAACTGACGTCTTTTTTTACGACATACGGGAATATGTCAAGAAAACACCTTACTGGAAAGCGATTGCCGCCCACACTAAATATAAAGCTGGGTATAGGTGTCAAGTATGTAACAGCGCTTATAATTTAACCACACATCACAGAAATTACGATATACATGGCTTTGAACATGCTCATATAGATGAATTAATAGTACTTTGTGATAATTGCCATAGTACATTTCATGGTAAAATCTCTAATTCGAAGCGCAGAGAGAAATCGGCATTCGCATTCTTAATTATAATGATAGTTGTTCTTGTTTGTTCATTCTTGATTGAGAAATATTTTACCAATACAACCGCTACCACCCATACAACCGTTCCCTCGACCGCAAAACAATCTCCACAGGTTATTACAAAGCAACCTCCTGGGATTATTTTAATCCGGCATAAAGATTCATCCACCTCAAATTGAAAAAGAATGTAAAAATTTGACAAATTCAGAGGGCCTTATAAAATAAAGGCATGATGATTCGAAAGACTTTCGTTCTTGGAATTTTTCTCTTATTTACTTTTCAATCTCTCTTTGCAATGCGTCTTGCGGAACAATTTAAAGAGGTGGGTTATTTAGAAATTTGCGATAAGAATCATGGAACGGACACTTATGATTCGCTTTATTTAGATTTTGATGAGCTCATCGAATTTCTTCAAAGTAATACGGAGGAGGAGGAATTGGATCCCGCGCCACAATAAACACACTTACGAATCTAGGTAATGGAGGTTCAGATCAAGCTGCTGGCACGGATGGAAATGGGTATGGTCTTATGATTTCCGCTGGCCAAGGTGGAGGAATTACAATGGAGGAAACAATGCCGGAGGCGGCGGTGGGGCAGCCCATTGGTTGCCATCATGCTGTCTGGAGGAGGAGGCGGAGGAAGTTCCGGTGGGTCGAATGTTTGCAACTCAAGGTTCAATGCCGCCAGGTGGTAGCGCTATGCCTTCTGGAGGCAATGGTGCAGATGGTGGAGGAGGCGGTGGAGGCGGAGTCGTCACAGGATCTTTTGCAAATGAAATTGATGGACAAGCTGGGAGTGGTGGCTATGGCGGTGGTGGCGCTGGTTTAAGCTTTTTTGATATTTCTTATACGGTACAAGGGTTTTGGCTTTTTTGTAAATACGGGCTTTAATTACATCCTATGCGATCAATTTGTGATGGGTATTTTCGGAGAATATTCCTATTCTAAAACGCATTTTAGTAGTGGTAAACCTCATGCCTATCCAAGAAATACTCAAACGGGAGGCTATACATTTGGCGGAAACTTGGGCTATGAATTTTAAAAGAACCCTCGGAATTTATTTTCTGGCTAATACAAACATTCTTTTTGACTCTGGTCCAAGCAGCTTTCCATTCAAATCTTCATAAAGTGTAATTGTGGAAAACCCTATCTTTTTTAAAAGTTTCATGATTTCCGTTGGGCTGTATAAGCGGATACTAAACTGAAAGCTTTTAGTTAATTGATTATAAATAATTGTTCTTTTTGTCACAGAGCGACTTGATAATGAGTCAAAATTTATATGATCGATCAAAAAATTTCCTTCTCTTTTTACAACTGAAGAGGGCGAATAATAAGTCGAGAAAGTATCTCTATTATGCGAATCAAAACAAAAAATTCCATTAGGCTTCAATGCATGGAAAATATTCTTAAACACTTGTTCATTTTGATCATCATCAAAATAACCAATAGCGGTAAATAACACGAAAATTCTATCAAAAATACAGCTATAATCAATTTTTCTCATATCCATGTGGATATAGTTGACTTTGACTCCTAGTTTAGAAGCTTCTTCTTGAGCTATTTTAAGAAACTCTTGTGTGTAATCAATACCTGTCACTTCATGGCCAAGTTGAGCTAAAACGTTAGCATGACGACCATGCCCACATGCCAGATCAAGAATTTCCAATGGATGATCTATTTCTGCGTATTTTATTAAAAAATCGATTTCTTTTTTTGTTCTTTCAGAAGTAAGAATATTTTGATAAAAATAAAGATATTCTTCAGCATTGAAAGTATTTTCAAAATCAAATTCTAAACCTTTATTAGTCTCCACGCATTTACCAACTTTATTTTTAATTTTTTTAGCTGCTGTTTACAAATATTTTTGCCTATTGTAACGTTAAAGCTCATTTCTGAAATTGCAAAAGAGACTATGACTTCAGCGACATCCCTAGATTCTGCATTTTACCGAGAGGGACCCATACCTGTTGAATACAATTATCTTGCACCTGATGCATCAGAAATTAGATTGCTCTCTCAAGTTCAAGGAGCCGGTTTAGCACATTGCACTTTACCTAGCGGTAAAACGGCACTGGCAGCTACTCATAAATCAGTGGAGGAGATTTGGCATGTTTTAGAAGGTGAAGGCGAACTTTGGCGCCAAAATGAAGATCATGAAGAAATTATTCCTCTTTATAAAGGAATGACAATAACTATTCTTCCAAAAGTACGTTGGCAATTTCGCTGCACAAGTGATATACCCTTGTCGTAACTTCCCCGCCATGGCCTGGGCCTTCTGAGGTTATTTTAATTGAAAACCATTGGCCCATTGATTGACACCAATTCGTTTCTAAGAGTTTCATCGTTCCATCAAGTGCAGTATAATAGGTTAAAAAGTTAGGTTTATTCTATTTCTTTATTTTCAATATTTTTGTAAGTACTGGGTATGGAAAAGCAGAGACAAATTTACACTATTGGGCATTCCACACGTTCGATTGAGGAATTTATCGAGCTTTTAAATGCTTTCGAAATTAAAAAGCTTGTCGATATCAGAACAATTCCAAGATCTAGACACAATCCTCAGTTTGATCAAGAAAACCTGAAAGCTTCTTTAAAAAAAGCTAAAATTGGTTATCGGCATCTGAAGGAACTGGGTGGACGTAGGCATTCGCGTAAAGATTCCATAAATACCGGATGGTATAATGCTTCCTTTCGTGGATACGCTGATTACATGCAAACAAATGAATTTTGGAAAGGCTTAGAAAAGCTTGAGAAAATAGCAGAAAAAAAGAACTGCGCCATTATGTGTGCCGAAGCCGTTCCTTGGAGATGTCATCGCAGTTTAGTCGCTGATGCTCTAACTCATAAAAAATGGAAAGTACTTCACATCCAAAGCAGAAAAACTGCAAAAAAACACAAACTCACCCCATTTCTTAAAATAAAAAAAGGTGTATTTGTTTATGCCTAATTCCTAAGTTGAGATTCCTTAGTGAGAAAGAGAAAAGCTTGT
This sequence comes from Parachlamydiaceae bacterium, assembly GCA_039806825.1. Classification (GTDB taxonomy): domain Bacteria; phylum Chlamydiota; class Chlamydiia; order Chlamydiales; family Parachlamydiaceae; genus JBDHQB01. Next base: position 37,165 of record JBDHQB010000005.1, read on the forward strand.
TTTGAATAGGGGGTTAGTCCATAGTTTCAACTTCTAAGGCAGACCGGAAATGGTTTGCAAAATAAGGTAAAATGGGTCAAAATAGGGTAAATTAAGACTGAATTTACCCTATTTATTGAATATTTTACCCCATTTCTTACTATGCATTCTTTAAATGAAAATTTTTTAAATTCCTTATCTTTTACCCCTGATCAGCTTAGTATTTTAAGAACAATTGGGGAATATCAAGGAAAGCAAGAGCTTTATTTTAAGCAATCTCCGGAAATTTTAAAGGGATTACAGCAAGTTGCGGTCATAGAATCCAATGAATCCTCTAATAGACTTGAAGGTATTACAGCTCCCCATAGTAGAATTGCGGAATTGATCGTAAAAAATACGGTCCCTAAAGACCGTTCGGAACAAGAGATTGCAGGGTACCGAGATGCTTTGAACCTGATCCATCAATCGTCGCAACATATGTCCTTTTCTATAAATGTCATTTTGCAGCTCCACTCATGGATTTACAGGTATCTACCGAACGACGGTGGAAACTGGAAAACGACCGATAATGAGATCACAGAAATTCATCCTGATGGGAAAAAGAGGGTAAGGTTTATTCCTTCAAATGCTTTTGAAACCCCAACAGCTATGGAAAGTCTTGTTAAAAGTTATGATAAAAGTATTCGTGGATTAAACATAGAACCATTAATCGTTATTCCTGCAACTATTTTAGATTTTCTTTGCATACATCCGTTTAGAGATGGGAATGGAAGAACAGCTCGTCTCCTGACTTTATTACTACTCTACCATTTTGACTACCAAGTAGGTCGATATATTAGCTTGGAGCGTATATTTGAAGAGTCTAAGGAAAGCTATTACGAAACTTTAGAAAAAAGTTCGCAACATTGGCATCAAGGGAAACATAATATTATGCCGTGGATGACCTACTTTTGGGGTGTTCTTTTAAGAGCGTACAAAGAATTCGAAGCGCGCGTAGGAACTTTGACAACAGGTAGAGGAAGCAAAGCTCAACATATTCGTGTCACCATTGAAAATATGATCGGACCTTTCTCTATTTCCGATATTGAACGTGCTTGTCCTTCTGTCAGTAGAGATACAATACGCCTTGTTTTGAGAAATCTTCGGGATGAATCTATTATAATTCCTGAAGGAAAAGGTCGCGGTGCAAAGTGGATTAAGAAGAAAGGATAATTTAATGAGCGAAAAAGAGTTGTCTGAAGCAGTGGAGAAATTGGGAATTAAAAAAATAAGGCGCCATATTTTTTTATGTGCTGATCCTTCAAAGCCCAAGTGTTGTAAGCAGGCGGAAGGTATAGAGGCTTGGTAATATCTAAAATCTCGATTGAAGGAACTTAATTTAGGCGAAGCAGGTATTTACCGCTCAAAAGTCAACTGCCTCCGTGTCTGTACCAAAGGGCCTATAGCAGTGGTTTATCCAGACGGAATATGGTATCACTCCTGTTCCCCAGACGTTCTTGAATCCATTATCCAGAATCATCTGATCGGTGGCAATCCTGTAAAGAATACATTTTCGCTGAATCAAAAGAGTTGGAAGCTTAATCTACTTATGATTTTGGCTCTCCTTTATTTGAAATTTCCCAAAGATTAAGAACCTTTGCAAGATTCAAGTCAGGATTTTCTTTTTCAATTTTTGTGGCAATAGAACAAAGTCCTAAGATGAATTTTTGTTGTGCTTCATGCAAGGCATCGTCAGAAGCTTTTCCTTCCCGTATGGAGCTAAGAATGGTTTCAAATATTCTGTAATATTGGAGGAGGGCATTAGGATCATCACTAAAATTGTAATTTCCACGTTCTCCAATCTCATTGATTTTTTCAGTGGGCGTAATGTATGGTGCGAATTTCACAAGCAAGTTTGAGGCGTGTAAAGTAAGAGTTCCTTCTTTCGTTTCAATATCGCTAAAGCAAAGGATATTGATAGCTGAGATTTCTACATCGACGTTGCTTTTAATTGGAGATAAAAGAATGAGGCTCCAATCTTTACAATCCAGTTTAATGGGACCATTGGAATCCAATGGGGCAAATACAATCGCAAAAATCGAGCCATTGATGTCCACTAATTGAAGTCTTTTATCCTGGTCACTTTGGGGGAAAGCAATATGCATTTTTTCTACATTCTGATCATCGTTTTTTGAGTTTTCCATCACATGCCTTCAGTATTTGTAATCAGTTAAGTATGTTTCACAAAATATTTTATACAAAGAGAAATTAGGAACTACATGGAATCTTTGAAATATATTATTTAAACGATTACCATTTTGATCTTAAACATCAATCTTATCAATAATATGAATCGAATATTTTATCTCACATTCAGTTTTGTGGCATTTTCATATGAATCCTTGTTGAATTTAGAGAATTTATATTCTCATTGAATTTATTTTAATGGAATGTAGCCTGGTTGGGCTGGTGAGGTTGTTTTGATATCTGAGGGAATAAATTTAAGGTGAAAACCATCGACCGTTTCAATTTCTAGAATGTCATCCAGATCCATCAAATTTTCAACGTCTAGATGGTTATCTAAATGGGGTTGAAACATGCCCTTGCATAGTTCATTTCGAGCTTTCTTTGTAGCTTCAGTTTTGTTTTTAGCGACGTAAAAAGCTGACTGATGGTGTTCTCCAAATAAATTTTCCGAATAACCTCCAAAATTGATGAAGTAAAGTTTGAGCGATTTGTTTTCATTTTCTGTAGTAGGTATTAATTTTATCTCATAACCATCCGCATGGGTTAACTCAATATAGGAATCAATATGAGGAATCTTTTCAGGATAAGCAAACCATTTCTCCTTTAATTTTGAAAAGGTTTCCTTTAAAGAAGATCCAACAACAAAGACAACATCATGCAGCTCAATATTGGCTTTTAAAGCCGTTCCTCCCAAATATACTGCAAATAATTTCGACTCTTTGAATTTCATTTTGGAATCTTAGATTTGAAGTCTTTTATTTTGGTCACTTTTGGCTAATTTTTGGAAGAGAGGAATTATAGTGCCTATCTCTTCATCTGAAAGACGATGAAAGAATTGAGCATCCATTTTTTCGACTACTGGTAAAGCTTTTTTAAGGATTTTGGATCCCTTTAAAGTTAGCATGGGATTTTTAGCGCGTGCGTCGCTAGATTTTTCTCGAGTAATAAGTTCTTTTTGCTCAAGACTTCTAATGATTTGGGAAACTGTGTTGGGATCTAGCCCCGCTAATTTGCCAATAGCCGCTTGAGTAACTTTTTCTCCATTTCTTGTTAACCAGCCAAGTGCTGCTAAAATAACAAATTGCGGATGTGTAAGCCCAATGGGTTTCAAAACGCTTTCAATGTCTCCACGCCAAGTAGTGCTTAAATGCCATAAAAGGAAACCAGGACTACGCTCAGGGGTATCGTGGACACTGATCTCTTTGAAATTTACACTTTTCTTCATCGAAAATTCCCATTGCCTTAGCAATAACAAAAAAGTCTTCTTGGGATATTTTAAAACAACCCATTCTAAAAGGATATCCCCATTTCTGTTTATCTTTAATAAAAGATAAGTCATCTATTAATTCGTGAATACGAATATCCTGTGCGTGGATAAAATCCACATTTCGACGCCAAGGAACAAAATCTTTGCTCACCACATATTGATAAGGAGTACCTTCTTTAATTTTTCCTATGGCTGTGAAGGATTGGCATGCCTCCTTCCCACCAAATAAGATAGTAGGGGAATAATAAACAATCCAATCTCCAGCTTCCATACGGTTTAATGGACCTGATTTTCCATGGCATACTTGAGCAAATCCCCCTATAACAGCCCCTTTAACATGCTCTTTTGAAGCTACACCTATCCAATGCTGTGTCATTACTTCCTCCCGCGCAATTTGTAGACCCTAATTCTATGTCCATCGGGATCCAGAATGACAAAAGTGCGTCCAAAATCCATGTCGGTAGGTTTTTGAGCAACTGTTACATATTTTTTCCCCCATTCCTCATAGAGTGCATCAACATTATCTGTGGGAAAACAAATTTCCAGCGCTCCAGCTTGTGCCTCGACACGTGGCTCAGCAGTATACTTAGACCATAATCCCAACATAACCCCATTTTTCAGAGCGAACATGACAAATGTTTGCGATTCTTCGATAGGTTTTAGATTTAAAATTTCTTGGTAAAATAGACTGCTTTTTTGTGGGTTTGCAACAAACAGCAAAGTAAATCCTAAAATAGGGTTAAGCATTATCTTCCTCCAAAATCATCCATCCACTTATATTGTACGTATACGTACTAATTCTGTCTATTCAAATATGTTTTAGATTAATTATCATCTAAAAATGAATCATTTAGGCAATTCTTAGATAAACTGCAAAATGCTACTGCCTCTTCTAGCTGAATTTTATTTTGTCTGATTTAATTGCAATTTCTACAACACCATTAGCAACGAACATAGAGATGAAATGGTAATAGCTTAGTTCGGGATTTTTTGAGGTATCAATATTAAAAACTAGCTCCTCTAAAAATTCCGCAATATCTTGTACTATTCTCTCAAATCTATAGTATGCAAGCAGAATTGGATTTACCTTACATGGTCCATACCCTTCATAAAAGTAGTCTACTTCTTGAGGATTGTTCCACACATTTGCGACTCCTGCTCCAATGAACATAAGGTCACGCTCTTTTGGAGCCATCATAGCGTCATCCCAATCGATGATATAGATTTTTCGGAATTATCTATTAGAACGTTTCCACCATGTATATCTGAGTGGCATAGAACATAGGCATGATTTTCCTTTTCAGCAATTTGACATAGTCTCTCAGAACGGTTAACAAGATGAAGTATGGTTTCTAGGTTATCCTTTATAAAATCTAACATCTTTTTTGTAATAGCATTGTCACGGGGTATGGCATCAAGCTGTTTTAGTTGAGAAAGAACTAGCTTTCTCCACTTGGATGAGAAGTCTTCATGTTTAATTTTTGTTATTATTTCTGGCGATACATCGATTGAGTGAATCTGTTTTAAGGTTTTCCCTAAGGCAATCCATTGTTCTTTTAAAAGGGGTATTTCAAAACCATTTTTCCCTTGTATATAAGGGTAAATAACCATGTTAAAATCATTTTGATCATGCTGACAGAGAATTGTGTCGATAGGGGAAATAATGTTTTGGATTCCTTTACTTTTTAAAAATGAAAGGAATTCAGTGCCAAAATTGTCAGCATTTCCTTTACGTAACTTAATGAAAAAAGAACGGTTTTCATTGTCTTCTACTCTATGTGTGAAGGCATTTAAGTCTGCTCCCGCATTTAATTCAGTGATGCTGACTACATTCATTTCGTAGTTACTTTTAAGACAGTGTGCAATAGATGAAATAGTGGGTGATGTCATTGAGAGATTCTACTTTTTCTTAAATACAAGAACCCAGTTTTTGGCTTTTTCATGAAAGTGTTTTTGAGACTCTTGCAAGTGTTGAAAGATATTTTTTACAGTTCTTTAAGCGCATTCAAATTATAATATTTATATTTCATGGTTTTACATTATTAAAAAAAGGAATTATAAAATATTTAATACAAAAGATCTATGAATAATTTTTGACGATTGTTGAATCGGAGTTAATAATGCATTTCCAAGTTTAGTAAGTGTTCTTTTCGTTCCAGACCCCCAGCAAATCCGGTCAGTTTGCCATTGGTAGCTATTACTCGGTGGCAAGGGATAATAATAGAAATCGGGTTTCGTCCAATGGCAGCTCCGACGGCCCTGACGGCATTGGGTTTGCCAATTTTGTCTGCGACTTCTTTATAGGTGTAAGTTATCCCATAAGGGATCTTTGATAAAATACTCCAAATGGCTTCTTGGAAAGGAGTGCCTATAGCTTTCATAGGAAGATCAAAGCTAGATCTTTTTTTCTGGAAGTATTCTTTAAGTTGTTTTTCGGCATTGAGAAGAATAGGATGATTGTTATCTTCAAACATTTCGTCTAGTTTTACACGATTCGGTTTTTCATTATCCCATAGTATGGCGATAAGATGTTTATCATTTGTAACAAGTTTAAGCTGACCTACTGGTGAAGACAGATATTTATATTTAAGTGTATTCATTTTTTCCCTCGGGGTTTTTAGAGCTAGAAGGAATGGACAAAGTGGACGAAGTGGACCAAGTGGACATAAGAATAGAAGTAATTTGAAAACTTTCTCTTATGTCCACTAAGTCCACTTCGTCCACTTTGTCCACCTTGTCCATTTCCTAGGTTTTATAACCTGTTTTTTCTTGCTTTCTAAATTTATATAGACGTTCAGTGAATCCGCCTTCTTTTTGGAAAGTTTCTGCTTGGGTGGCGATCTGTTTGTCTAATAAATAGCATGCTACTTTGATTAGAACTAAAAGACCATTAGCAGCTATTTCAGGGAGATTCCCTTGTAAGCTTTTAACCCAATATACAAACTGATCAGCTGTTTCGCAACGTTTTGCTATGAGATGCGTACGTCGGGGATCTGAAGAATTCCAAATTGAATAATTATTTTGTCTTAAAAAATCCTCATAATCTAAAAATAATTCTTCGAGGCTTGAGCGAGAAACATTTGTTAGTTTTAATTCTGTTTTTTTAGAGGTTCCTGAAGCTTTGCTTCCTTCGGCTATGTTCTGAACTCCCGAACGAGCTGCTTGAATCATTTGATCATAGGTTCTTGAAGAACGAGGAACAAATCGTTCGCAAAATCTGACTGTGATATCGTAGATTAAACGGGCAAGTTGAAAAGATTTAAGGCGTCGGTAACCGCCGTGACGAGGTATAAGATTATCCATATTGTGTCCTAGCAAATGTCAAAAGTAAAAAAGAAACAATAGCTTAAATAGTGATTGGACGTAAAGAAGGAAGTACACAAGTGAAAGTTCTAAACTCCACGTCCGCTTTGCCGCTACGTCCACATTAGTGTTTCGCTTGTGGATTGAATGGACAAAGTTTTCAGACGGCTTGTATGCCCTGAAATAATTTCGATTTGGCTTTTTGGAAGATTGAGTTCCTTCGCAAGGAACTCAATGAGTTCTTCATTAGCTCTACCCTTATCTGGTGGGGCTTTAATTCTGATTTTAAGAATATTATCTTGAAATGCTTCAATAGAATTATTCTTCGAATTGGGTATCACTTTCACAGTGATTTTATGAAGAAAATTCTTTGAATTTTTCTTATTCAATAAAACACCCCTTTACAATAGCGTGGCATTGGTTAACAAATACTCCGCCTCTTCGTTGGTTAGAAGTCGGTCCAGGAGCTCGAGCTGCAATTCATGAGCTTCTTGGTTGTAAAGGTCTTTGCGGGATTGGGGGTTTTGGTAAAAGAAGCCTTGAAATTGCAAATTGTGTTTATTTGCAAGCTCCTCCAAATTGTACAAATCTGCAAGATTTGAACTTATTGCCACAAGCGTTGTTCCTGGAACTTTTGAGGCCAATTGCCCCTCTAGCTTTTCTAATGCTTTTCCACACAATATGGAAGCAAAATTGAGCTCCAATTCTCGAGCCTGCTCTTTCGTCCTCTCAATCAGACGCTCAGGGCGAAAACTGATCGCATGTGTAGGATAATCTTTAATCAAATCCTTAACTTCTTCTTCAATGAGATGCACCTTAGCACGCCTATGCACCTTTTCAACGATTTTCTCAGCTTTATCCTTTGCTGCTTTACTGCCATAACCTAACCTCATATACTTTTGTTCGAGCTCATCCAGAAACATTCTTGATCCAACTGTCCCATTCGTATCCCAAACAGTATGATCTAGCTCTGTCACGACAATACTTCCTGGAGCTAATTCTGGCACAATTTCACTCCACGACCTAACTCTGTGGGTATTTCTCGGAAGTTTAATTGCGAATTTTGCATGACAAGCATTTTCGAAGTCTACGGATATGATCTTATGTCGATTAACTAGTCTTTGAGCAGAAGAGTCATCCAAAATATCGAAATGGTATTTCACCTGCAATTCTGCAAGCTCTTTACGATATCCCTGCCGCTGTAGATCAAGGGCTCCAAAATGGACTCCTAAACAATTTATTCCCACATCAGCTAAAGCATTCTCGACTTGTGCTAAGTGTTTAGGCTTATCTTCAACATAAATAACTTTTTCGGGGTAGTAATCGATCTGTTTCAAGAATGCGACTAAAGAATCACCTTTAAAATTGATCAATCCATTAAAAATAATCCCTTCAATATATTTTGCAGGGCTTTGAACTCCGGAAATAAAAAAATCTTCCGGATAGGGTGGATTTTTCGCAAAATCAATTCCCACGGATCTTAAATTGCGATGTGTCGGATAACCCATCTCAGTATAGCGGTTTGTCAAAGCCATTACTTTAATGTTGCTATTCTGTAAAAACTTTACAAAAGCCTCAGCATCGGGGTCAAAAAGCTCAACATCTGAAGCAATTAGTATATCATGCCAAAGTGGTATGAACAGATTTGTCGCATGAGGTTTCGTTGTATTTTTTTCGGCCATGATTTTGGCAATATGCTCTTCTGCCCACGGGGTTGAACCGGCATCTTGGCAGGATACAGTGAGGACGTTATTAATGTTAAAAACAACGAGAGTGTCTTTATTGATATGAGGGAGCAACTCATTTAAACGTTGGCATTCGATATATGCTGAAAGTTTAAAGCAACAGAGCAAAAAAACAATTAGTAGCTTATTCATAGTCTAACTCAGAAATAAATTTTGGGATTCTATTTTAAAACTTGACTAATTTTACTTCTATAGAAATTTTTTTCGACAATTAAATAGCTAAGTAAGGACACAAAACCCATAGTGAATACTGTAATGAGTGCCATTGGCGCATAAATTTCTGTATTTGTTTGTACAGTAAATGGACTGATGATTTGGAAAAGAGCCTGAATTGCATAGAGTACAATTGCTTGAATCCAAAAAGTTTTTCTTGAAAAGGTATCGATTTGTTCAGGTTCTTGTGCATCTTTTTTCGATATGTAAAGAGAAAAGAGTTGAAAGATGATGTAAACAACAAAAAACCATCCAAAGTAATTTTGGATGGGAACTCCATAGTAGGGACCTTTTTCTTTCCAAACCCAAAGCGATCCAATTGTTGAGGATAAAGGATCCATGCAGAGGTCCCACATGGTCATAATGAATGCTGCAATAAGTGGAATAGTGAGTTTTTGAATGGATTTTAAGACATTGCTGTATTGATTAAGAAGTATATTGGAAAGGACCCAAGAAAGATATGCCATGCTGAAATAGGCGAACATGATGACAAGGGGAACATCAAAGAGTCTTGGCCCTGCTAATTTGTCATAGTAATAAAGTCCAAAGGGAAATCCAGTCTGTATGCTTAAAGCTTCAAAGGTCAAACTGACAACAAAAGTGATCAGAAAAAATATGATCATATTACTAAATCCATATCTTTCAAAACCATGCAGGAAAGATGCAGTGAATAGAGAAGCAACAGATAGAATGGGCATAAACTTATTGATGGCAGGTCCATAGTCAAAGCTTGAGATTATTGTGACTAATAGAAATAGAATTGTAAAAGACCAACGGATATGTGACATAGTCAAACCTAATCAATGTTAAAACAAATGTTTTAAACGAAAAGTCTGTTTCCGTAAAGAGTATGCTAGGGAGCTTTAACATCCTTGGATTTACGCAGTAATTATTACGTTTTGTAAATTATAAAAAGGATTATTTGTTGTAATTTAATATCTAATATCGTATAATAGTGCGAATAACTATTAACACGGAATTGTTATGCAAGCCCCCGCAGGTGTTGTTGACCCAAGTAAAAATTTAGCTCCACAAGGTGCTCAAGCTGTTGCGAGAACTTTTCAGGTTTCATTTTGCTGGAATGGCAAGAAAACTGAATACAATGGAAAATTGAGTGTTGGGTGTGTGGATATAAAAGGGCTGGACAAAGAAATTTCAGTTTCTATTCCTGAGAATGGAGGCGAAAGGCAAAGATTAAACTTTAGGGTGTTCAAAGAAGGGACTGCAATGTCTTCTGAGGTTGAGTCTCTAAATATTACTATAGATCAACTGAAAAGAATTAAGATTGCAGCTGGGATTTTTGAACCAAGTCCTTATCAAGGACAAAAGGTCATGGATAGCAGGACAGGAATAATTACTACTCAGGAAAGAGTCCTTAGAACTGACAGAGCATTGGAATTTCAATTGCCTCGTGAGATAGTTTTTACGCAGTCTTACACAATTATGTGTTCTAATAGGGAAGCTAAACTCGTTAAGAGCCCTGTTACTTTTAATGAAATATTTGAGAAAATAAAAGTATTAGCGATAAATAGTAAAAGTGATGATGAATTTTCAAATGGCATAGGGATGTATGGGGCTGACATTGTTGCAAGAAGTTCATTTAGAGACCTTGAGGCTCTTATAGAAGAATCTCAAAGTGCCCGATTTCCGGGAGTTGACTTTGTTGTACAATTTGCATGTGCACAAACGCTAGCAAGAAGTCTTTCTGAACTGAAAAAGCAAACAGAAACAGGGCTTGTAGCGAAATTGAAAGAGCTAACTCCGAGTGGAAATTTTAATTTTAAAGGAGCGTTGGATGTTTGTAGAGGAATTGAGGATGTACAGAAGAAAGCAGAAGCTTATCACACTCTCATCACCTCCTTTTTTAAGCATAAGGATTACAGTTTAGAAACTGCCTTGAATGTTCTTCAGGAAATGCCTGATGGGGATTTGAAAACTGGTTTGACCGAAATACTTAATGTTGAAGAGAAAAATTCTGAATCTGAAGAAGAATATTTTGAAGAAAAATCTGATCATTCAGAACCGGTTCCACAGTCTGCTGCTGCACCAGCACCTGTTGTACCTCCTCCAGTTAAGGCTGCTCCAAAGCAACCTAAAGATGATAGTAGTTGTCTTATAAGCTAGTTTAAATGCTTAAAAATTACTGAAATTCTTAATAGCTGCCTATCAAGGCAGCTATTTTTTTTCGTATTCACCTTTTTCTGTTTTGTTTGAAAGACTCCAACCGATGATCCCTGAAATCGCGGCTAGGCACGCCCAAATAATTCCAAAGCCTGAGGCGGTGACTCCAAAAAAACGAAGAGCTGAAATAGAAAGAAGCGACATGACATCGCCGGCTCTCCAAACGACGGTTTCGACAGCATTTTTTCCTTTATATCGAACATCGCGAGGCACAAGGGTGTAGAGTGTTTCTCTGGCAGCTTGTAGCATGCTATGAGCAAGTGAGCGTGTAACGATTAGAACGAGCGCGACCATAGGAAAAATACTAATGACTGGTGCCATAGGGGTTCTATCAAAAGCAACTAGGAAACTTAAAAATACTGTAATGATGGCGCAAATTGCAAACACCATTCCTGCTCCATATTTTACAAGAATCCATCTTGTAGCCGTCAATTGTAGAATGACTTGGATGATATTTGAAATGAGGTCCATAGAGGCAGCAAAACGTGTTTGACCAATGGCATCATCAGCATAAGTTAAACTGGAATAGTCCGTTACCAATACATAAGAAATTGTTCCAATGGCATCACTGAGCAGCATCATAATGGCCATGCTGGCAACAAATGTATTTGAGAAAATTTGTTTAAGCCCATCGAGAATACCGCCTCCGATAGCGTCATCGTTTCCAATTATATTTCTGTTTTCTCCATGGTGGTTAGACCAATTTCCAAGAAAATAGATACAAATAACAGAAAGGATAAGAAAACCGGCTGAAATGCATAAGAGTAATTCAAATCCAATCAACTTGACTAAGCTTCGTGTGATAAAGGGACCTAGAACGGCGCCTGCTGTTCCTCCAAGTGCAATGATTGGAAAAATTCTACGAGCTTGTTCGTCCGACCATATGTCGGCCATGAAACTCCAAAAGACTGAAATCACAAAAAGGTTAAAAACACTTACCCATACAAAAAATAGCAGTCCCAAATTTCTTGCAGAAAGTAGGTTTGAATTATCCCAAACTGCAATGAAAACAAATTGGCAAGCCACAAAGAAAAGGTAGATGGCTGGCATGATCACTTTTCTAGGCCATTTTGTTACTAGCCAGCCATAAAAAGGTGTAAGAACTAAAGTTGCTAGGAATGTAATAAAAAAGTAGAGGGGAAGTTGTCCAGAACCTACTTCTGCAGCCAAATGATCTCGAATAGGCCGCATGACGTAATAGGCAGCTAAAATGCTAAAACAATAAAGAAAAGAGAAGAGTACAGCAGGCCATTCAATTCTCTTTATCCTAAATTTTTTAAGCATTCATAATCAGTTGTGCTAACTTTCTCTACAAAGCTGTAGTCATAGATATCTGACTCTGCTCTTCTTTCGTATGCAGTATTAACAGATTTTAATTCATCCATTATTATCTTGAAGACGACTTCTTTCATTTTTTCAGGAGTTATTACAAAATTTTTTGCCCCTTCTTCAATTTTAAGAATTTCTTCTGGTGTGGGTTGAGCCGCTGCTCTTCTATTTTGTTCCTCTTTTAGTTTTTTCTTTTCGATGATTTTTTTGCATTGTAATTTATGAGGATGCTTACTCATTTTCCAATGATGAGTTTGGCAGATTTTATCACAGTAAATAGCTGTCATGCAGTTTGCACATCGCATGTCCTTTCGAACAATTTCATCACAGCTCCAACAATGAGGTTCTGATGTACGCTGACCCCAGCGATTAAAGTAGATTGAAGACATAATATAATCCTTATGTTAGAAAAAATGTTATATCATTTCTAAACAAAGAAATAAAGATAAACAATTGAAGTTAAATTAGTTGTATTTTTTGCGTGAACGTCGTGTTTATTGAAATAATCTGTCTTATGGTAAAGTAATTTTTATGAAAGCGAAGGTTTTTGAGTATCCAACACAAATCCTGGAAACGGATTTAGATTTTTATGGGCATATGAACAATGCCACCTATCTTGTTTTTTACGAAAAGGCAAGATGGGAAATCATCACAAGCAACGGATATGGAGCCCATGTTATCAGAGAAATAAGCAAAGGCCCAGTCATTTTAGAGATCCATATTAAATATATCAAAGAATTGAAACTACGCGATAAAATTGTCATCAAATCTAAAATGGTCTCTTATGAAAAAAGAATCGGCAAAATGTTGCAGACAATGATAAGAGGGGATGAGATCTGTAGCTCAGCAGAGATCATTTTTTCCCTTTTCGATTTGAAAGAACGAAAACTTATTATGCCTACCCCTGAATGGTTTCATGCTATAGGGATAGATCCGGATGAAACTTAAGTTTTTCGACCTTAACGTTCCTATCATTCAAGCGCCCATGGCAGGTGGAATAACCAGCCCTGAATTAGTTGCAGCGGTTTCCAATGCAGGTGCTTTAGGTTCCATGGGGGCAGGATATATGGCTCCAGGAGATATTCAGAAAACAATAAAGTCAATAAAATCTCTCACGAACAAACCGTACAATATCAATCTATTTGTCCCAGAAACAGTAGAATCCTCTTCTGATCCAACCTCTATGATTCAAGCATTAAAACTTCTGTGGAAAGAAATGTCTAATGAACCTTTTGACGCCTCTTCATCCCCTCAGCCGTCGCTTGAGGAACAGGTGGAAGTGCTGATTCAAGAAAAGGTTCCTTATTTCAGCTTTACTTTTGGAATACCTTCGCAACAAATCATTCAAAAGTTCAAAAATATTGGGACTAAAGTTTTAGGGACTGCGACGACTCCAGATGAAGCAGAAAAGTTAGAAAAGGCAGGCGTGGATGCTATCGTTTGCCAAGGATATGAAGCAGGTGGTCATCGAGGAAATTTTTCCTCGAAAGATCCTTATTTTAGTTTACTGTCATTGCTATCATTGAGCTCAAAAAGGGTAAAAATCCCATTAGTAGCCGCCGGAGGAATTATGAATGGTAGATTAGGAGCTTCAGCAATATTGGCTGGTGCTAGTGCCATTCAACTGGGGACAGCGTTTATTACTGTTAAAGAAAGCCAAGCCTCGCCTACATATAAGCAGGTTCTTTTGAATGGACCTTATTCTCCAACATGCATTACAAAAGTGGTGTCAGGAAAACCGGCAAGGGCTATTGAGAATGAGCTTATCGATAGTTTAGACGGAAAAGAGATTCCTCCCTATCCGAGGCAACATTATTTGACTCAAAAATTACGGACATTAGCTTCCCAGAAGGGCATTTCGAATTACATGTTTTTGTTAGCAGGCCAAGGATATCCTTTGTGTGGTTCTCAGAGCGCTGAAGAGCTCGTGAAGCAAATATCTGAAGAGTTATATAAGGCTCTAAAATAATGCGTTTTGTTGATTTCAAAAATCATGGCGGGCCTGAAGTTCTTTTTATTAATGAAGAACACGATCCAATACCAAAAAATCATGAAGTATTAATCCATGTTAAAGCAGCAGGAGTAAATCGTCCAGACATCAGTCAAAGGTCAGGGCACTATCCACCTCCTCCAGATGCTAGCCCAATTTTAGGGCTGGAAGTTTCAGGAGTAGTTTCCAAGGTCGACGCTGATGTGACACGATGGAAAGTAGGAGATAAAGTTTGTGCTTTGGTGAACGGTGGAGGGTATGCTGAATATTGTGTTGCGCCCGAAGGACAGTGCTTGCCTATTCCTGAAAAGCTCGATTTTGTTGAAGCGGCTTCCTTGCCAGAGGTTTACTTTACTGTGTGGGGAAACCTTTTTATGCGGACGAAGTTAAGTCGTGGAGAAACGATTTTAATTCACAGTGGGGCAAGTGGAATAGGGTCTTGTGCAATTCAATTGGCAAAGGCAATTGGAGCAAAGGTTATTGTGACTGCAGGCAGTGATGAAAAGGTAGATTTTTGCAAAAGTATAGGGGCAGATGTCGGGATCAATTACAAAGTGGAAAATTTTGCTGAAGTCATACCTAAAGACAGTGTCGATGTAGTGTTGGATATTATTGGTGCAGACTACTTTGAAAAGAACATAACATTGTTGAAAGTTGAAGGTCGTCTTGTTCAAATTTCAACCTTAAAAGGATCTAAAGTCGAATTTGATCTTCGGTGGTTGATTCAAAAGCGATTGACTTTAGTAGGTTCCACCCTGCGTGCGCAGTCACGTGAAGCAAAAACTAGAATTGCTGAAGAACTCTTAAAATCTGTATGGCCCTTGTTTAAGAATAGAAAACTTAAACCTGTCGTCACAAAAGTTTTCCCATTCGACCAAGTGCAAGAAGCTCATCGATGGATGGACACGGATCGCCACATGGGAAAAATCGTTTTAAGCTTAGGAAGCGGACAAAACGGACAAAGCGGACAAAAAAGTAGCGATGAATAAGATTTTTGTTTGATTTTATTTCAAAATGCGTCAATTTGCTGTGTCCGCTGTGTCCGCTGTGTCCGCTGTGTCCGCTGTGTCCGCTGTGTCCGCTGTGTCCGCTGTGTCCGCTGTGTCGATTTCCTAAGTTCTAGTTAGGGAACGGAGGAACGAAGTTCCAGAAAATTGCTAATTCGAACAGATATAAACAAAGAATCAGAATTGTTCCTAGTACAGTATACTGAGTATATTTTTCTTTGGGAGGAACCAAAAACCAGTTCAATGCCTTGATTGCAATGGGCATTGCAGGCCATCCCAGTAAGGCGACGCTCAAGGCATTTCCTAAAAATACTCCTAAAGTATTATGCAGTGATTGTACAAGAGGATTGAAATATTTAATTTCGAGCATAATGATTGGAAACAGAACGAGTAAAACAATCATGGATTGTTTCCACACGGGTGGTAGAACGCCATTTTTTGCGGCTGTTGCAAACCAACCAGCATAGGCTGAGATGACACGATGGCTTTCTAGTGAACTGAGTAAATTATGCGATTCTTTCAGCATATTTTGACGTTCTGCAGAATTTAACCATCGGTCAAGATTTTCGGGTGTGTCAAATTTTAGAATGGTGATCCAATGACGTCCACTTTTTGTTCCAGGAGATTGTAAATAGACGCCGCGGAATCCTGGAAACTTGGCTTCAACTTGATGAATCTTTGCTGCCCAAGCTTTAAATTCTTGTTCACGTTCTGGGTCGATTTCAGTAACAAGCACTTCTGTAATGCCATCTTGGAAGTTAGATAGCCCAACAAATTCTTCTTTAATTGTTCTGTTTGTCGCTAGATTCTTTATCTCTTCTATGAGTTCTTTTCGGATGTCCGATCTATTCCAATTATCTGCACTTTCTTGTGAATCAAATCTTTCGATGATTGCCCATTGATTTTGCGCAATTGAGGGGTAGGCTATTTCCAAACTTACAAATCCGGGTAATGTTGCGATTGTGGTATTTAATTTTCCTTGCCATTCTACAAATGCATCTAGATTGTCAGATGGAATGACAACATGGATTGTTTTTATCACTGAAGTTTGTGCAGGAGCTGTAACGGTCATGTCGCCACTTCAATAAAAAGGCGCAGTTAAGTGCGCCTCGTTAAGTTTTAATAGTGCCCTTTATCTGGCATTGATGCGAATTCTTTCCAAACTGCAACAGCTTCTGGACGCATCTTTTCTGTGAAAATAATTTTTCTTTTTTCAGGGGGTTTGCGTAGTTCATCCATGATGTCATCATCGGCAAAATCGCCATACTTTTTAGAATCAGCGTAAGTAGCTCCGTAATAGATGTGGCGAATATGGGCCCAATAAGCTGTAGCTAAGCACATGGGACAGCATTCAGCGCTTGTGTAAAGATCACAACCTTCTAAGTGAGGAGTTCCTAATTTTTTTGTTGCTTCGCGAATTGCTTGCATTTCTGCATGCCAAGTGGGGTCTTTTGTTTTAAGAACTTGGTTATATCCTTCGCCAATGATTTTCCCATCTTTTACGACGACGGCACCAAAAACTCCGCCA
This sequence comes from Parachlamydiaceae bacterium, assembly GCA_039806825.1. Lineage (GTDB taxonomy): Bacteria > Chlamydiota > Chlamydiia > Chlamydiales > Parachlamydiaceae > JBDHQB01. Next base: position 53,933 of record JBDHQB010000005.1, read on the forward strand.
GTTTTTTCCAGGATAGAAGCTTTTCTGCTAAGCTCAATAGCTCTTTTCATAAACTTTTCATCATAATGATCCGATGCCATAGACCTCCAAGGGTTAGGAATATAATTCGGATTAGATAAAGAAAGTATTAATATGTCAATCCCAGGGTTGATCTTTAGACACGAAACGGGCAAACTAGTGAAGAATGTAGGGGTAAATAATGACTGCGTTGATTCTTGTTGATATACAGAATGATTTTATGCCTGGCGGTTCTTTGCCGGTAAAAGATGGAAATGAGATCTTACCCGTTGTCAATCAACTATTAAAAATGCCTTTTGATCTGATTATCGCTACAAAAGATTGGCATCCTCCTGACCATGGAAGTTTTGCCGAGACCCACCATAAAAAGCCTGGTGAAAGAATTGATTTAGAAGGGCTTGATCAAATTTTATGGCCTGTCCATTGTGTTCAAAACACAAATGGGGCTGAGTTTGCTCCTGGTTGGGACTCCTCAGCGGTTCAAAGAGTTTTTTACAAGGGCACTGATAAAACCATCGATAGCTACAGCACATTTTTTGATAATGGCCATCGAAGAAATACGGGTTTAGATGGCTTTTTGAAATCCAAAGGAATACATACCCTTTATATTGCTGGACTTGCAACAGATTACTGTGTAAAATATTCTGTGTTACACGCCAAAGAACTTCATTATGATGTTTTCGTCGTCAAGGATGGCTGTAAAGGAATTAACCTACAACCTCATGATGTGCAAAATGCATTAGATGAAATGCAAGCTGTCGGAGCGCATGTAGTTACATCGAAAAATATTGATGTTAAATAATTTCGGGGTGGCGGGATTTGAACCCACGACCTCTTCGTCCCGAACGAAGCGCGCTAGCCAAACTGCGCCACACCCCGTGTTATTAGGAGATTAAATCATAGAGAGTTTTTTAAGGAGTTCCAATGAAAAGTTGCAAGTGGTTCCTTTTACTAAGTTGTTTAAGCTTATTGACGCAACCATTGATTTCCGTAGAGGAAAAAGATAAAGATGCAGTTAAGGCAGCTCGAGATGCTTTAAAAGATGAAGTTGTTGAAACAACATTTTCCACTACAATCAATGGAACACCTATCGATTATAAAGCGACAACAGGAACATTAATTGTTAAAGATGATGCGGGAAATCCTAAGGCTAGCTTCTTTTTCATTGCATATACAAAACAAGGGATTGAAGATCTATCAACAAGGCCTATCACTTTTTGTTTTAATGGTGGTCCAGGAGCTTGCTCAGTTTGGTTAAATTTAGGCGTTTTTGGTCCTAAGCTGGCTGATGTTGATGCTGAAAAGGCTGCGGTGCCTCCATATAAACTTATCGACAATCCTTATTCCATTTTAGATGTGACCGATATGGTTTTTATCGATCCTGTGTCGACTGGATTTAGTCGTGCAGCGCCTGGAGAAGACCCAAAGCAATTCCATGGATTGGATGAGGATATCAAGTCTGTTGGGGATTTCATTCGACTTTACACAACGAAGTACTTTCGTTGGAATTCTCCCAAATTCTTGGCTGGGGAAAGCTATGGGACCACACGTGCTGCTGGGATGGTAGACGAGTTGGATAAAGAGCAGTATATGTCATTCAATGGAATTATTTTGATTTCGACTGCTTTAAATCATCAGACCCTATGGGATTTTCAAGGTGGAAACGACCTTCCCTATATTTTGTATTTGCCAGCCTACACTGCGACTGCGTGGTATCACAAAAAACTTCCTGCAGATTTGCAGAAAGATTTTCAACTCGCAATCAATGAATCTGAAGCTTTTGCTCAAACAGAATTTTTAAGCGCCCTCATGCTTGGAGATAGGCTTCCAGCTGCTGAAAAGGAAAAGATCGCTGAGAAAATGTCAAAGCTTATAGGGTTACCCAAAGACTATTTAGTTCGTGCAGATTTAAGGGTCCCTGTTTGTTACTATACCCAGGAGCTATTGAAAGATCAGCTTAGATCTATAGGTCGTTTTGACAGTAGGATCGTCGGCATCGATTATGATCCTATGTCAGATCAAATGACTTGGGATCCAAGCTTGCAATATGTTGCCGGGCCATTTACCGCCCTTATTAATCAATACATCCGAAAAGATTTAAAGTGGGAAAAAGAAGGTGTCTACAAAATTTTTGGGGATGTTTGGCCATGGAATTATGGAAAAGCAACCAATCAGTATGTTAACTCATCAGTTCCTTTGAGCGAGGTGATGAGTAGAAATCCTCATTTAAAGGTGTTTGTCGCAAGTGGACTCTTTGATTTGGCAACACCATTTTTTGCCGCAGACTATACCTTTGATCATTTGAACTTAGACAAAAGCATTAAAAGCAATATAAGAATTGAAAAGTACCCTGCAGGGCATATGATGTATTTGCACAAACCCACACTTCCCCGATTCACACAAGATGTGAGGGATTTTATTAATAAATCTTATCAAGCTGCGGAAAAGTCATAATGAAGATCCATAAAATCCATAGAAGAAATGGTACGTCAGCATGTGGAGTAGTCGTTGTAATCGATGTGATTCGTGCTTTTACGACTGCAGCATTTGCTTTTTCTAAAGGTGCTGAAAAAATTGTATTGGTCAAAGAAGTACAAGATGCCTTTAATTTGCACAAAGTCAACCCTGAATGGAAATTGATGGGGGAAGAGGGTGGAGGCTATCCTATCGATGGCTTTCACTTTAGCAATTCTCCAGCAGAAATTGAAGCGCATGATTTAACAGGCAAAACACTAGTCCAAAGAACCTCCTCAGGTACTCAAGGAGTGGTGAGTTGTGCGCATGCAGGGAAGATGTTGATCTCGAGTTTTGTTGTAGCAAATGGCACGCTAAAAAGAATCAGAGAGATGCAGCCAGATGATGTGACTTTTGTGATTACTGGAGAAACCTGTGGTGGCGAAGAGGATTACGCTTTAGCAGACTATTTGGAAGCTTCGCTTTTAGGAAAAAATCCTGATCCTGCACATTATCTTGACCGAGTTTTAGAGTCAAAGAGCGCAAAGTATGCCTTGGCCAATCCTCATGATCATCGTTGTTTGAAAAAAGATTTGGACAATGTAGTTGCTATCGATCGGTTTCCTTTTGCGATGGAAGTCATGCATGAAAACGGGCATCAAGTTGCAAGAATGGTGATGTAGGTTAGTTTTGGAGAAAGATCAATTTTCCACATTTAAAGAGCTGAACCATACAATTATCAATTGCATAAGGTGTCCTCGCCTTGTTGCCTATCGTGAAAGTGTAGTTCCTAAAAAACCCTATGAGTGTGAAAACTATTGGCGAAGACCGGTCACCGGTTATGGGGATCCTCAAGCTTGGTTAATGGGGGCTGGACTTGCACCTGCTTCGCACGGTGGTAATCGCACAGGCCGGTTATTTACTGGAGATAGGACCAGCAAGTTTTTGTACGAAGGCCTCTATGCTCAAGGGTTTTCCAACCAACCTTTTTCAGAAAGAGCTGATGACAATTTGAAGTTAAAGGGTATTTATTTAACGGCAACGGTGAAGTGTGCTCCCCCAAAAGATAAGCCTTTGCCAGTAGAGTTTCGGAACTGTCACCCCTATTTTCAAAATGAATTAGCGTTATTACTAAAAGTCACCCATTTCATTACCTTTGGTAAATTGGCTTTTGATGCCTTAAAAATGACACTCCCGTGGCTAAAGAAATATCCCTTTACCCATGGTGCTTCTTACCAGGAAGAAGGGAAACTTGTTTTCTGTTGTTATCATCCAAGCCCCCAGAATACCAATACAGGTAAATTGACCCAAAAAATGTTTCAAGATCTTCTAATTGCAGTGAGGAATTCAAAAAGACATTAAAAGTTTGGCAGGATGTCTTTAGAATTATGCGCTTGCATGGGATCCAGAAGCAATTTTCTTCTTTTTCTTTTTTTTCGGATTTCTAAGGGATGAGCGATAAGATTTAATCATCCATTCTTTTAAAACGCTGGAATCTTTCCAAACTTCTTTAGGCACTGTCCAGTAGGGTAGAGCAACAGTTTTTGTTTTGCCTTCGTAAGTCAGCGGGTAAGATTTATGATCTTCATAGTCCTTTCTATTTGTCTCATCTGCCCTAAAGAAAATCGTTTGATCTACAATTAATCCAAATATGACGTTATCTAACCATAGACCATGAGCTCCAAACATGGACCTGCTTTTCACTGGCCCAAATACAGACAGTCTTTCGACAACGGATTCGACGAATGGATTAGTGCTTTTCTTTTTTTGCATAGTTTGATAATTAGGAGTTTAAATAAACCCATTTTATTTTTATGAATATTACAAAGCAAGATTTGGATTGGGCTGTCTCACAAGGAATGTTATCTCAGTCGCAAGCAGAAACACTTTGGAGAGCCTTCAGCGATAAAACTGATAAGTCACCTTCAGCATTTTCTTTTTCCAATGTGATGTACTATCTAGGCGCAATGATCGTTTTGTCTGCCATGACATTGTTTATCAGCCTATCATGGAAATCCTTTGGAGGTTTAGGAATAGCTGGTATTGCTTTTATTTACGCTTTGGCATTCCTTGCGATGGGATACAAATTATGGACCAAAGATAATTTGAAGGTCCCAGGCGGACTCATGTTTACTTTGGCTGTAGCAATGGTGCCACTGATCATTTATGGATTACAGAGATGGGCAGGTTTATGGACAGGTGAAGCGCCAGAGTCCTATCGAGGTTTCTTTGACTTTATAAATTCCAATTCGATTGTGATGGAAGTTGGAACAGTATTGGCAGGTGTACTTGCGTTATATTTTGTGCGTTTTCCCTTCTTGGTATTTCCTATAGCAATTGCATTGTTGTTTTTGTCTTATGACGTGGTAGGACTATTTACCGGTAACGAATCCGTTGATTGGGATGTAAGAAGATGGGTTTCGCTTGTCTTTGGAATGTCGATGATGGGAGTAGCTTATTTCTTAGACGGTAAAACATATGATGATTATTCATTTTGGCTTTATTTCTTTGGGTTAATTGCCTTTTCTGTTGGACTCTGTCTATTATGGGACCATGGAGGCGAGGCGGGTAAATTCCTATTCGCTGCGATTAGTTTTGGATTAATTTTGCTGTCGGTTTTAATCGATCGTAGACTCTTGCTTGTCTTTGGAGGCATCGGGATTTTTGCCTATTTAAGCTATCTAGCTTATTCTCTTTTCGCACATTCTGTGCTATTCCCATTCGTTCTTAGTTTCATCGGTCTGGGCATCATTTTTGCAGGGATGATGATACATAAGCATCTTAGAAAAGGATCCTAAAGTTCTATAGACAATATGGACACAATGGACAATTTTTAGTCCATAATGTCCATTGTGTCCATAACGTTTCAAGTTCCCTTCCGCTTAAGTGCGAAGTCGATAACTTCATGGCCTCCGCCAATCAGTGGCAGCTTATGGATTTCTGAGGGTGCAACCCATTTGCATTCGAGATGCTCTTCTAAACCTAAGATAATGTTCGGCAAAGTCTCGAACTGTTTGTAAAAAACATGAAAGATAAAGTCTAAATCGGGATGTTTTACATATAATGATCCAAGTAACTTAACTTCATTAGGTTTAAGTTGAAGACCTGTTTCTTCCAAAACTTCTCGGATCACACCTTGTTTTGGGTCCTCCTGAGACTCCAATTTTCCTGCGGGCATCCCCCATTGATTTCCTTGTGGTTTTTTTGGATGTCGTTTCAGAAGCAGAAATTTTCCTTCATGTTCACAAAAGCACCCTGCAACTTCCACTGTAGGAACAAAATTTTCAGGTCGTTCTTCAAAGACAAGGCATTTAATTTTCATTAAATATTGCTTTTAAATAGATTATAGTTATTCTTCTGGCATGCAAAATGATCGATTTCAATTGTATCTATTATACGTGATAACCTTTTTTCAAGGGATGGCATTTGCAGCTTTGCCAGCAATTAGCCTTGCTTTAATTGAACCTGGAGAATTTGAGTTAACCTTTTTCATTTACAGTTTAATTTTTTTCTCATTTGTTTTGGCAGCCATAGTACTCTTAAGTTTCTCTTCCGGTTCACAAAATTTGAAACAATATCTGGGCATCGGTCTTTTTACAAATGGGCTTGGAGCCCTTCTTCTAACATCAAGTTTTATGGGATCAGGAAAATTTCCAGCAAATGTCATTGTTCTTGAGATTGTTGCTGTTTTGCTTGGCGTAGGCTTTGGAGCATTGCTTCCACCATTATATAATCATCTATTGGGCCGATCTTCTAAATTTTGGTTAGCATTAAGCTTAGGAATGTCATTTGCGCCATTTTTGACAGCCTATTTTGAAGAAAGCGGTTTGGTTTGGCTCACTCCTTTGACAATTTTTGTAGCCTTTTTATTATTGTACAATTTTGCAATATTACTACCGATCTTAAATTTCAAAAGTTCCGAAGATAAAGAGAAAATAACCATTTGGCAGATGCCATGGACCTTCTGGTTATTTTTTGTGATTGTCATATTGTATGGATTTTGTGAAACTTCGGTGGGAACCTGGCTTCCTATTTATTTACATAAGGTCAAGAAGTTATCATTTGAAACTTCAACAGCTGCTTTAGGAATTTTTTGGCTTTTTATCTTTTTAGGAAGAGCATTTATTCAATTCATTACTCGATGGATTTCCTTCAAATGGTTCTATGCTTTGTTACCCCTATTTATTTTTTGGCTTCTAGGGTTGCTTCCAGAATTGTCGAGCGTGAGCGATTTATTTAAAATGGCAGCTTTAACAGGTTTTGTTTTTTCAGGATTCTTGCCATTAAACGTCGATTTCGCGGAAAAGTATGTTTCTTCTTCACCGTGGATATTTGGAGGCCTTTTAGCGGGCTATTTGATCGGTTTTGGACTAGGTTCTACGGGTATTGGGCATTTATTAAACATTCAAAAGATACCTTTTGATGCATTGTATCCTTTTGCTTCTCTGCCAGCTTCCTTGCTGACAATTTTTGCTTGGATTGTGCTCTATTTCTATAGAGGCGTCCCCAAGCAGGACCTTTGAGGGGCATAGTGGAGTGCGGAAAGGCTGCCACTTTTGGTGTAAAAATTTATTTGGCTACGATAATTGTAGTTTATAGGGTTTTTGGAGGACAATATGGAGATGTTCTGTGGCATCGCGGTATTGGGGCAGTTCTGATGTTTCTGCGGCGAATTTTATGACTGACTGGTAGGCCTCTGGATTTTCTACCGCCAATCTTTCAATGAGCGGCTCTAAGCCGCTAATAAAGCCCTGGGCTCCTGCATAGCTAACCACCTCAAATCCTGCCTCTTCAACCTCTTTCATAGCCAAGGGTGGAGTTGTCCAATAGCTCTCAGTGAAACCTTCCCCTTCAGTATTGTCATAATAGTGTTCATTTAATAAGGCACTTAGATTTTTGGCTTCGCTGAATTTGTGCGGAAAATCGTTAATTCCAGCTTTTAGAACTCCCCACGAATTAATATAGGAGGCAATGGCAATTCCTCCCTTTTTCAATATACGATAAAGTTCATTCAAAGCCTGCAAGCGCTCTTCTCTTCTTAGAAGATGATAAAGCGGTCCTAAAAAAAGTCCTGCTTCAAAAGTTTCAGATTTAAATTCAGGAATGCTCACAGCCGATCCAAAGACAGTCTGCTTGGGTTTATAACCCTCTTCTTTCAGTTTATACCGGGCAAAATCTAGTAATGCACTACTATAATCCTGTAAAGAAACCTCATATCCTTTCTTAAAAAGCTCAAGAGCATATCTGCCAGGCCCACAGCCGATGTCGCAAATAGTTCCCTTTTTTGGAAAATATTTTGCTATTAAGTGTAGGGTCGACAAGAACTCTACAACTTGAAATGGATTAGAAAGTCTATTCCACTCCTTATTGGGGTCAGAATTATAATAGTCCTGAATTTTTTTGCTCATAGAGAAACTATTTTATAACTTTATATTAAATTTAACAAGCTAAGCTATTTGAGGTTCCTCCATATGCTTGCTCAACTTTATTATTCTGTCCCAGATCAGTCGTCTATATTCAATACTTAAACGTTTTACAGTAGGTGCTAAGAAATTTTCGCCAGAAAATTCCATCGCAGCATAAAGAAGGACATTATAATAATCATTTGCGGTGGTTCTGTCAGTTTTGTCCCAAGAATCTACTATTGAAAGAAGTCTGTCGACTTCTGTAATTATAAGATTGGTCGCATCTTCCCTCACCTGCGTTGTCAAAATTTTATAGGAAGGGGTAACGGCATTAAAAGCAAAAACCCATGGAACATTGTTCATGAGATGTTGATGCGATGTAGGTTTGAAAAATTTAATGAGATATAAAATTGCCATTATGACTAATCCGAGCCCTTTTAAGTTAGCTAATGTGCAATTTCCTGTCTTTTGCGGATGAACTAAATGTGATCCAATGTGTTGAAGTTTAAGTTTTTTCACGAGAGCATAATGATTGTAGTAGGTAGTAATTCTCTGTGGGTATCTATTAATAATTTTAAGCAGAAGGTCAGGTGTGAGTAGAGATTTATCCGGTATAAAATAGATATGGATATGTTCTCCTTTCTGATGATTGGTGACCCTTTGACGATTAACGAAAATCGCAAAATCTCCAAAAAATACCCACCCAAGGAAATGCCAATCGTAACCTGATCCGATAATAATGGGCTCGTTGTAAGATAATCCTTGGATTTTTTGTGCAAGTTCCTCGGCATATTTTTCTGGATATTTTGTCTGAGAATTTATTTTATCAATAAAGATAGCTTCGCTGATTTTTGTGTAGATCCAATGCCATTCGTTCTTACTAAAAACATTTCCAAGGTTTTTAAGATAGTTTATTGACGAAGAAAACATTGGAACAGTGAAGGATTCGTTATATCCTTCGTAACTTGAGTCCTCCGGTTGCATTTTGAGGCTTAAATTATGGGCAAACCACTTGATGACAAGTTTCGCATAAACGGGTGGATTCAAATGTTGAAAGAGAGGGAAGATAAAAGGGTGAAATATTCTGGGTTCAGTGCGAGCAGCCCTTTCCCTAAATTCTGAATGGCCTTGGACTTCGCCAATATTTCCATAAATGTAATGGTCCGGAAAAGCATCGCTCTCGGTTCTTACAAAAGTTTTTCCCCCATTGAAGAAATGAGTAGCTTGTTTCACATATTCTGAAGGCACCCTAGGGATTATTTTAAAACAAATATCCGGACATCCTTCAACAAAGCTTGGCCTAAAGCCATGCTTAAGAAATAATTTCAGCAGAGGCATTCTAATTTTCGGTTTTTCTGCATGGTCAAAAATTCTTTGAAAGCAGTCTGAAGTAGTTGTCACTTGGATTGGACTGGCTCCATTTTTTAGCAAAACACCAATCAAACGTTTATGAAATTCAGGTTTTTCACAAGCCATCTGCAAAGGAGTTTCACCATGGAAATTGGGTAGATTTGGAGAAAATTTCAACTCCAGAAGCTTTGTCACTTCTCCTACAGAAAACATGTATTTGTGTACGGGAGAATCCCCATCTTGAAAGACAAAAGCTTCAGGTCTTAAAAAGGAATAGGCTTCAGGGATTTCTATTCTTTTTGAAACTATCTTTTTAATAAAATCGATCGATCGCAAGTGGTTCCGATTCCTACAAAATTCGATAACTTGGAACCATTGGTCATTAAAAACATGTATTGTTTTCACAAAGTAATCATAAAGTCCTGGTATCAGTTTCTCAGCTTTGTCAGGAGCCTCTTTTGCAAAAATTAAGACCTCGCTCAAGAGTTTTTTTGTTACTTGATCGATCGCTTGAATGGGTGTTCTCTCATGAAAACGTAGATAGGTATTCAAAAGGGCCAAATCAGAAATTCCCCTGATACGTAGTCGCTTTGCAATTTCAGAAGGAAAATTGTCTCGGTAATATTCCCAAAGAAGTAGCGGGCCTAAAGTTTGAGTAGATCTATCTTCAGAACAATTTTCAAAAAGATGTGGACCAGGTATGAATGGTTGTACTGATAATGAAGAACTCATATCCACCTCCGAGCCAAAATGTTATAAATTTTTTGAACATAATATCTCGTACTGTTAGTCTAATAGTAATGGTGAGTCTATGTATGAAGAAATAAACGAAGTGACTGTAGAAGAGCTAGCTAAAAATAAGCATTGGGTTATTTTGGATGTGAGGACTGATAAGGAATGGCAGGAAGGCCATGTCCAAGGTGCTTTGCATATTGAGCTTGCGAAGATCTCTGCTCGGTTAAATGATCTCCCGAAGAATAGGCCTATTGCCGTTATATGTCGCTCTGGAAGCCGGTCCCATAAAGCTGCTGTATTTCTACAAAAGCATGGTTTTCATGTTGTAAATGTGAAGGGAGGGATGCAGGCTTGGTTGGAAGCGCATTTCCCTATGGTCACAGGCTAGTTTGAGCTATTGTAAAGGACCAACTTATTTAGTATAAAGAAAGTTTTATTGTCAGTTTTAATTGGTTTTAAACCAGAATCTATAAGTTCCTGAACTAAAGAAAGCGTGAGCTCACGACACAGGTTTGTGCGGGATATTTGTCTTCTGGTAGTCTCATATGCGGATGGGTAATCCCGTATAACAATATGTCCGTTTGGTAGCAGCTTACCTGCCAAATCTCGCATAAATTTTTTTAAAGTTGATTGGTAAGACCCTAATCCTTCAGCGATCATTCTGTCCCAACATCTGTCCACTTCGTCCCAATCAGTCCAGATACCAAAAAAGCCATAGGAATGGCGTTCTCCCCACAACCCCATCAAAAGATCATCAATAACATGGTTCAGTACAAAGAGGTGGGTTTCAGGAATACTAGAAGTTTGTGTAAGAACATTAAGGTCTAACAAGGAATGGGAAAATTTTTTCTTGATTTCACAGGGGTTGAATTGCTCCCAAGTTTTATAATCTATTTTTGTGAGGACTCCTTCGAATCCATTGAATGCAAGGGCTAAATCTATTACGATAGATTTTCCAGGACACAGCTCAACACAACTAGAGAAGTTGAATTGATTTAATACATGTGCCCACATCCAACCCTCATTGATGTATCGATTTGAAAATTGCCCTGAGAGAGATTGATAGTTTACAGCTTCCATTCCTGTAAGTTTGAGCTGGAGAACAGGCTCTAATTCCTTTAAATCAAATATCCTAGTCAATTCTTCTAAGGGTATAGGCATAGTTCGTTTAAGGAGTTTAAATTCTTTTCCTATTCAGTAATTGTTTGGATATTAGCAGGATAATGCAAGTCAATGTTCCTTAAAAGAATTGAATTTTTAGATTCTATTCCATTTTGTTTAACCAATCAATCCAAGACTAGGCGTTTGACTGAATGTGAATATCCTTTTTAATGTCTCTTAAAGTATTGAATTTGTCGTTCGTGCTGTACAGCTTCTTCACGGGTGTCAAAAGTGCCGAGATTGCGGTGTTTTCCAGTCTTAGGATTGACAGATCTAGAGTAAATACGGAATTTTCCAGATTTTAATTTGCGTATCATCGGGACCTCCTAAATTAGATCAATTTGGCGTCAAATTTATTATTACAAAATAACTATTTATTAACAAAAGCTTAACATTAGAGATTTAGAATAAAAAATGTAGTTAAGAACACCGTATTAAAAGTGAGGTGTTTATGGTAGATAATATAAACAGTGTAAATAATCTAGACCTGCTAGAACAGTATAATTTAATCGAGTCTATCCTCAGTCAAGATGAGGAAGATGACAGTAACGATGCCTTAAGAAAAGCCAAAAAAGCGGCTGAAGGCTTGCAAGTCAAACCTGAGGATCTTGATCCCGGCTCATTAGAGGATATCCAGCAAATCCTTATTGAAAACCAGGATGTTGCTAAAGCCAACGTAGACCTTCCCTTACCGATATCTGATACAGCAAAAGGGCTAAGGCTCATGGGTCGTATGGGCGGGAATAGACTCTAAATTCAAGAATGAAGATCCTTTTTAGAGATGCATCCCTATTGTTTTGCCTCTTTTAAAGCTTGAAGCCATATTGGGCGAGCTTGTGGTAAGTTGGATAGGGTTCAGTTTAGTATCCGAGAACAAGGTGAGAAGAAAACTAATTAGAGCTCTTTTTGTGTTCTAGGAATTGCCAACGTTCGTAGAGGGTATCCAGCTTTTTCTGCGCTTCGGCAATTTTGTTGTAGAGCTCTAAAGATTCTTTTGGATCAGTCATTGAACTGGTTTGTGTGTTTAAGGATTCAAGTAGCGTTTCAACCTCGAGAATGGACTTTTCCATTTGGTCAAGTTCACGCTGTTCATTGTAAGATAGTTTTTTGGAGATTGCTGGCTTTTGGGGCGACAGTTTATTCTCAGTCGCTTTAGGCTTTGATTCAATCGTTTTAGGGGCACAGAATGCCTCTTCCCATTGCGCATAGTCAGCAAATATTTGACCATCGCATCCGCCGCCTAAACCCACAATTTGGGTGCAAACACTGTCCATCAGGCAACGATCATGCGTGATTAAAACGACAGCACCTGCAAATTCATTAAGGCTATCTTCGATGACTTCTAAAGTCTGTATATCTAGATCGTTGGTAGGTTCATCTAGGAATAAAAGGTCAGCAGGTTCTAGCATGAGCCTGGCAATATTTATACGGGCTCGTTCGCCTCCTGAGAGGCATCCAACCTTTAATTCTAATCTTTCAGGTGAAAAAAGAAACTTTTTGGCCCAGCCGTTCACATGGATCGACTGTCCTCTATAGTTAACCCTGTCATTCACCGGTGCTAGAGCTTGTTTCAAAGAGATGTCAGGTGGAATTTGTTCACGATGCTGATCGAAATAGACTATTTTTAAACCATCCGCATATTTTAGTGTCCCTTGATCAGGTTGAAGTTGTCCAGCAAGTATTTTCAGCAATGTCGTTTTTCCGGTACCATTGGTGCCCATAATTCCTAAGCGTGTACCGGGTGAGAGGGTGATGTCGATTCCTTTAAAAAGTTGTTTGCCCCCTAAACTTTTTCCAAGATTTTTTCCGGCCAAAAGTTTTCTCGTTTCCCTTTCAGAAGCAGTGAAGTCAATATTGACTTTCTCAACCTTGTTGCGTTGTTTTAATTCTGCAAGTTCTGCCATCAGTTCATAAGCCTTTTGAACTCGAGATTGCGACTTTGTTGTTCTGGCTTTTGGGGAACGTCTGAGCCAATCAATCTCATCTCGAACGACAGATGCTAAGCCTCGAGCTTGCTGTTCTTGCCCTTTTAAAAAGGCTTCTCGATGTTCCATAAAAGGGCTCATACCTCCATCACTAACTAAAACCCCTTGTGGATAGCAGCGGTTGAGTTCCATGATTTTTGAAGAAGCGTTTTCTAAGAAGTATCGGTCATGGCTGATGACAACAAAGGTGAGCCTTTCTTTCTTTAAAAAGTTTTCAAGCCAGATGATTCCTTCTAAGTCTAAGTGGTTGGTGGGTTCATCTAGAAGAAGGATGTCAGGATGTTGCATAAGGGCTCTGGCAATGTCGAGCCGTTTCTTCCAGCCGCCTGAAAGTTCAGCGGCGTTCACAGAGGTGTCCTTAAATCCGACTTTCGTCAGAAGAATACGAGCTTCTGTTTGTTTTTCGTGGAAATCGCCAATTTTTCGGCTATTGATTAGGATCTCTTCAACGGGAATTGGCTCAAATTCAGGAGATTGGCTCGCATAACCTACTCTTAAATTGCCTCTTTTTGTAACGCTTCCTGAATCAGGGTGGTCCAACCCCATTAAAATTTTAAATAAAGTGGACTTACCGGCACCATTTGGGCCAATTAAACCAATTCGATCTCCTTGAAAGATAGAAAAATTAATTTCTTTAAAAAGAACTTGGGATCCGAACGACTTCGAAAGATTTTGTGCACTAATTAATACCGACATGAAAGCATTATACACGATACGAATTAAATTAGCCACAAAGGCAGAGCCAGTGGACATGGACAAAGTGGACATAGTCTCGACTTTAGCATTTTTTGGGGAATTCAGAAGTCAAAATTCAGAAGTCAGAATATTGCATGCCCTGACATTAGCACTGCAGCCCTAATACAGGAAATAACTTCAAATATTCTTCTGAATTCTGGATTCTGTCTTCTGAATTCCTAAGTATTCAAACTTCAATATTTTGTAGCAAAAAATCCTAAAGTCGAGACAGTGGACGGCCAAAGCACAAATTCAATGGCTGAAAGTTATCTTAACCTTATTATTGGTCGTCCACTGAGTCCATTTTGTCCACTTTGTCCACTTCGTCCATGTCCATTGACTTTGAGCTTAATAGTTCAGGATTTTGAAGTCTTCGGGGTTGAAGGCTTTGTAATTGGAATCTAGCAATTGTTGATAGAAGTAGTTCTTCTCTTCAACGAAGAAGTCAGCAGCTATTCCTTGTGCCAACCGTTCAGCTCCTATACTAATGCAAGGGATATCACTACTAATTAACCCGTGACTTAAAGCAGCACCATAATTGAAACAATAGAGATGTTTCAAATAAGGAGCTGTCCCAGGAACCTTCTCCAGAAACTGAAAATGATTTCCAAGATAAGGAAAGCGCCCCATTTTAGCATTGCTCTTTGAAAGATCTAATCGATCGCTCCAGAGCAAAATATCGTGGAAGAAGCTTTTTAAAACTGAGACTTTAGATCCATCAATGCTAAAGCCTGTTCCTAGCACAATAAAATCGTACTTTTGATTTCCACTTCCTGTATCAATGGAAAGTTCTTCACCATCGACAAACAAGGATTCGAGATTTGAATTTGGTATAACTTTGAAATTAGGATAAGTTTGCACTCTCAAGAGTGCATCTTTTGGCGGAGGAATACCATTTTCTAATGCATAAGCAAAAAACTTAACCCTCGTTTGATCGTCAAGATGATAGAAACCTCTAGAAATTCCTGGATGGCTAAATTCTACGAACTTATTGATGTAGGGAACGCGGGTTCTTCGAAGTAGAAGATCCACCTTCAATGCTTGATTTTCTAAGGCTACTGCTGCTGCATCAAACGCAGAAGCCCCTGAACCTATCACTGCAACACGTTTTCCTTTAAGCCGACTAAAGTCGTATAGTTCTCCAGTATGTGCATAGAATGACTTTGATACCTTTTGAACGACTTCAGGAATTTCTAATCCTCCAAATCCACCTCTTCCAGTGGCTAAAACAACTTTTTTTGCGTAAACAGTTTTGATTCCTTGAGGATTGGATAACTGTAGTTCAAAAAAGAAATCTCCCGGAATAAGGGCCGCACATTTGCAATTATTTTCTACAGGAATCTTTAAGACTTTTTTGTACCAGATAAGATAATCCATCCAAATCCTTGTTGGAATACTTCTTAAAGCTTTCCATGCATCTTCTCCAAAAGAAGCCTCATACCATGCGTGAAATGTTAGGTTGGAAATTCCAAGTGCTGGGCCAGAATAGTTTTTCGAAGACCTTAAAACTTTCATCCTTGCAAAAGTTATCCAAGGCCCCTCTTCTCCCGCATCATTTTGATCAAACAGTTGAATATTTGTGATACCCTCTTTCATTAAAGCAAAGGCCGAAGAAATCCCTGCCATACCAGATCCAATGATAGCAACATCCAGTATTCCATCTTGAGACTCTTTCCAAGTGGATTGTGGATAGTTCAATAAACTGAGTTCTTTGTAAAGCTGCGCCTCCAATATTTCAATTGAGTGAGCATTTACATTTGTGTGGAAAGCTAATGCATAGACGAAGATAAGAAAAATTGTTGAAGCGCGCATGGCTTAATCCCTATAGTTTTATAAAATTACTTTAACATAACTACAGTTTAAAAGCCTTCGTGCGCCCAAATTTTAAAAATGCAAGAACTAAGTTTATTGATTTTCAATGCTTTTATCGATCGCTGCCATACATTTTGCAATCGTATCAAAAATCAGAGATGTTAAACCCGGTTCATGCCGGTTAGATGTTAAGTATGTTGATTCCGGTGCAATTGTTTCATATGGGAATTTAGGTCCTAGAATATATGAGGAAGTCAGTTGTTGATAGCACCAAATGAGAGGATGGCTTGGAGCTATGATAGTACCAGGTTTTGGTTTGTGCTCTTTCAACCAATAAGCATGTGTTGAATCCATTGAGGGGCGGGGAAAATCACCCTTTGGAGTGTTGACGATTGTAACTTTATCTGCTAATGCTTTTGCCATATCTTCGGGAATAGCCGCCTGTTCCCAAACGAGTTTGACCATGTCGTACTCTGTTTCATATTTGGCATCAGGATTTGGCATCCAACCAGGTTTGAAAGGATAGGGAGATTTTTCAGGATTGCAAAGGACTGAAAAATCGTCTTTTTCTCCGGGCCCCTTTCTTAAAGTCCTTTCACCTGTTAAGAAAACCAATGCATCAAATCTAATCCCTTTATTCCATTGATCGATAAGTTGGGCTAATCGAAACCTAACGCCTTCCATGAATGCGCCGTGACAAATTGCGTAATCGTAATGCTTCAAAGAAGGATTTTTAGCTTGCAAAAGCCCCATATTATTGATGACTTCAAGAACATCCCCTCGGATGTGGATCCATTCTATGGGATCGATTAAATCCGCCCGTTCTTTATTATTGATACCTCTGTTGACCAAAATCCAGGAAGATTGAATTTTTTTATAAGCCTCTTTAAACGTTTCTCCTTCATAATAAAGATTATCCAGCTTAAGAAGGGAGATAAGTTCAGGAGTTAAATCTCCATTATCAGTCAAAAAGATGCTTTTGGGATTAGATTGTTTAGATTTTATAACCTCTGTAGGATTAAAGGCTTGCTCTTCAGAAAGTAATGGTAAGACTGAAATAAATGAAAATAACAAAGAATGAATAAAGCGAATCATTTTGTATCCTTCTAAAGTTTAGAAATTTAATATAGCCAAAAAACGATTTTGAATTCCATTATTACCTACCAATTTGCAATTAAATCGTCCTTTTATGCTAACGTGAGTTTATTAAAGGTATAGGTGACTTATGGAACCCTATGTCTATCTACTCATGGCGATTGCCGGCGAAGTAATGGGAACAAGTGCATTGAAAGCTTCCTATGGCATGACCAAATTATGGCCGGCTATTGCGGTCATTCTAGGTTATACAATGACATTTTATTCTTTATCGATCGCCTTAAAAGATTTGCCAGTGGGAATCGTCTATGCGATTTGGTCTGGCTTAGGAATTGTCAGTATTGTGTTGATAGGCATCTTTGTTTTTGAAGAGGATTTCACTTTTCTCCATTTTGTCGGCACAGCTTTGATATTAGCTGGTGTGGGTGTCCTGACTATGATGACAAATCCCATTACACATTAACTGTTCTTTAGATCTTACGTCTCGACTTTAGCTTTTTTGCTACAAAATATTGAATTTTGAATACTTAGGAATTCAGAAGACAGAATCCAGAAGAATATTTGAAGTTTTTTCCTGCATTAGTGCTGTAATGCTAATGTCAGGGCATGCAATATTCTGAATTCCGAATTCCGACTTCTGACTTCCCCAAAAAATGCTAAAGTCGAGTTAGGTAGTTAAACAAGAAACTTCTATCTAACTATTCAGCTAATGTCACGGCGAGGTTGATGTATTATCAACTCTTCTAAAAACAACGATCATTACCATAATGACGACTCCTGTTACTAGGAACATGCAAAAGATCATGTGAAAAATATTTTCTTCATTTTGCTGACGCTCCTCCGGTGAAGCAATAATGGAATTAGCTTCAAGATCTCTTTCGACTGGCTTCCAATTATCCTTACAGGTTGGACACTCCTTGATTTTCTTGGAGTCAAAACATTCTTTATGTATTGCATGGCAACAATTTTTTAATATGAACCTTGAAGCTTTGTCATTATCCACAATGAGCTGGCTATTTGCATCTGTTCCAGAGACAAAACTCCATCTCCCATTTATAATTGCTGTTCTATATTTGTCATTTTCATCAATGCAAATACAGCATTTATCTTCATATACTCTAGGATCCAGGGATAAGGCAGCACTCATGTTTGAGCTCCTTTCGGTGACCATAAAACGGCAATATTTTCAACGGTTACGTCACCTTTACGTGGCCGTAAAGTTACAGTATCTATTTTTACATCATCAGGTGAAGCAGATTGTACATGTTCAATTTCTCTTTGAAGCTCTTCATCAATATCATTCAGTTGTTGCTGCAAAGTTGCTAAAGAACTTTCAGATTGTTCAACATCTTGATTTTGTTTGCTGATTCTACCAGCTTTACGGATCGTAGAGCCTGCTTGTGTCACAGTTGTGCTGGTAACCCTGCCACGCCCTAAAATGGCCCCTAAGATCGTTGCACCAGCAGAAACATAGGTTTCCAGCTTTGACTGCGAAGCCTGCGTTTGTTTTACTTCTAACTTATCCTGCGCTTTTTTTATTTTTTCCATCAAAGATGTAATCTTAGGCTGGTAACGATCTCGCAATTTTTGAATATCTTGATCTCTTTTTTCACGAAGAGCAACACCTATTCTTGAACGGAGATCTCCTTCAGTTTCATTGTCCTTTGAAACAATTTTGAGTGAAGGTGCCACAAAAACATCGTAGACCTGATTTTGATAAAGGTATGTTCCAAAAGATTTGTTATATTCAACGTAATTTTTTTGGTTCATCAACCCTGAAGGCAATTCCTCAAAGGCAGCATTCTGAGGTTGCTCGGTTCGTAAGCTTTCTGAGGGGGTTGTGATTTGATCTGCCTCATTCCAGAGAACTGTAGCGCCATCATCATCAATAGGCGCAGCTAAAATGTATTCTTTCCAAAGATCGGTTTTAGTTTTAGCATCAACGTAATGTAGTTTTCCAATTCCTAGTATTCTTGGGTAATAGGATTGGTTTCCTTGAACATTTTTAGGAGGAAGATAGTACTCTTTCGTTCCCGTAGGTATGGTGGGTTTAGGAGTAGCCTTAAGGGTCGTGTCAGCTTTTGTGGATTCTTCTTCAGCGGCTTCCTCTCTGTCCTTTTTTTCCATCAAAATTTCAATTTGCGGCAAGGTCAAAGGGCCTTTTAAATAAGAAAGTGTCCATCGTGTTTGAAAAAGGGATGGCGATTCGGAATAAATAGTTCTTAATAGAAATGTGCGCGTTCCAATAGCTGACATCTTAGCTTCCATCGATTCTCGCGATTCATTTCCATTGGAAGATGCACTAAGGCCCTCGATAACTCGTGAGCGATCTTTATCAGTTTGAAGTTTTCCTACATACCATGTTCCACAGTTAGCAAGCCCCTTGTAATCGAGGTCGACAGGGTTTTGTGTAGACAATATAATACCGACTCCAAAGGCCCGTGCCTGTTTCAATAAAGTCAACATAGGTCTTTTTGAAGGAGGCATCGCTGAAGGGGGGAAGAAACCAAAGATCTCATCCATATACAATAGCGCACGTAAGGATGAAGTACCCGGTTGCCTTCTCATCCATGCGACAAGATGATTCAAGAGCATCGTTACAAAGAACATTCTTTCAGAATCTTGCAAATGGGCAATCGATAGAATAGCATGTCGAGGACGGCCTTCCTTTGTATAGAGCAACCTTTGGATATCGAGTGGTTCGCCTTGCATCCATGCTTGAAAACCTGGCGAAGCCAAAAGATTGTTTAAGCGCATTGCTAGGGCTTGACGATCCTTGTTTGGAAAGAAAGATTCAAGGTCGAGCACACCGATTTTATTGAATGGAGGCCTTTGCACACCTTGGATCAAAGTAGGGATATCCATGTTTTGCCCTTTTTGCCAAGCTAAGTCAAAAAGAGTGGATATCAAAATATGTTCACGACTTTGCACAGGATCAGCATCGATTCCAATCAAACCTAATAATCCTGAAGTCGTTGAGAGTACTAAATCTCGAAATGCTCCCGCATCTTGAAGAAGTTCTTTCGGAGGAGCTGCAAAGGTGCTCAAAATGGAAAGTTGTAGACCAGCGTTGCTAGCTGGTGTGTAGATGGCCCAATCCACTGATTCTTTAAGCCTTTCAATTCGTGCTCCTGTTTCCCCCCACTGTGCTAACCCATCTTTCCACGTTTTAGCAACATTGTCTGCTTCTTGCTCGCGAGTAACCCCCTTTCTTTCTGCTTCGTCCGGGTTAATCCAAGGGAGAAAATCTTTGCCCCTAAGTTCAGGAAAGGTCAATAGAAGGTTGGTCATATCACCTTTCGGATCAATGATAAGAGCAGGAATGCCATCGAGTGCAGCCTCTTCAAGGATTGTTATCCCTAGTCCTGTTTTTCCGCTGCCAGTCATCCCTAAGATAACCGCATGAGTAGTAAGATGCTTCGAGTCGTAAAGGATGAGATCATTTTCTTTTATTTTCTTTTTGGCAGGATCGTAGGTTTTACCTAGATAGAAAACGCCTAATTTATCAAAGTCTTGCATGGTCCATCCTTATTTGAATGCAAATCTTACGATATTCCAATTTTTATTTTTCCCCAAGCCTATGCTTGATCAAATTGAACTGAATGTGTAAAAAATAAACTTTACAAAAGTAGTCCTGAATTTATGAAGCTTTCTTTTTGGTTGAAAAATTTTTATCTTCAGGTACTTATAATCATTCTATCCGGATGTGGATGTCCTCAGATATATGCTCCTGATAAGGAACCACCCCCTCTTCCTGCAATTCGTATACCTGAAAAAATTCGGGTTGCTTTGGTTTTAGGAAGTGGCGGAGTCCGAGGGATGGCCCATGTTGGAGTCTTAGAAGAACTGGAAAATGCTGGGATCGATTTCGATATTATCATCGGATGTAGTGCAGGAAGTATTGTTGGAGCTTTGTATGCAGATCATCCTTCTGCACAGTGTATTAAGAAAGCGGTATATGAACTTAAGACAGATACTGTCATCGATATTGATATTGGTGATTGTAGATATGGGATGTCACAAGGGACATCCATGCGAAAAGTCCTAGACAAGTATTTGGATGCTGAATGCTTTGAGGAACTCAAAATTCCATTGATTGTTGTTGCTAGCGATTTGAGGACTGGCGAGCTCGTTCCCATGGGAAGTGGAGAATTAGTTCAAGCGGTTCAAGCTTCATGCTCCATTCCTTTTGTTTTTGTTCCTCAAGAAATGTATGGAAGGGTAATGGTTGATGGCGGGGTGGTAAATCCAGTGCCTGCTTGTATTGCCAAGGATTTAGGGGCAGATATTGTTATCGCTGTCGATTTATGTGAACTATTGCCTAAGACATTTCCTACAAATTTGTTTGAGATTGCTACAAGAAGTTCTGAGATTATGTTCATGTGGCAGAACCAAAATTGCACTCGATGTGCAGATGTTATAATCCAGCCAAAGATGCGGGACATCGGAACATTCAACGATTCGAAAAAATGGCAAATATATGAAGCTGGTAAAAAAGCTGCCAGAGAAGCGATCCCCAAAATCATTGCCCTGCTCGAAGAAAGAAATGAAACTTGCGAACATAAGGTGATGAAGTATGTTAATATTGCTCCCTACAAACCCTAACTCTTAAAAATTCCTTTCACACGCCACCCAGCATCTCATTAATCGCTAATTTTGTACTAATGTAATTTTACATCGATACGATATGTTTGTACCAATGTAATATTACATCGATACGATATGTTTGTACCAGTGTAATATTACAACGATATAATGGATGCAAAATTTATTTGGGTGCTAGAGCACGCGAGCAGGATTATTCATTGACGACATTGGATGGATTATGGTTCGTCACCAAAGGAGAAGGCGTACATTGCGACCCCTTTTGGAGCAACAAGAGTTACAACATGCCTTCCATAATCACCTTTTAGATTAACAACATCGTATTTTCTGGGTTCTTTGACCATGATTTGACCTGCTTCATTCATGTCTGTTGTACGATATTTTTCTGGTAGTGGTTTTCCATCCAGTAATACCGTCACATAACTCAGCTCTGGCGCATCCATGACCAAATAAACCCTTGTCGCAAGAAAATTTAAGCTAAGCTTGCTTTGATTTCCCGTAGAAACGATACGTTCATCCTCAACTTTCCAGCTTCCTTCTAAACCTATTTCATCATTTCCTAGGTTTCCCTTGAAGCTATAGGTTACTGCTTCATTCTCTTTTACCTTTAGATTGGAAGTGTAGCTGTTGGCTCGAAGATATCCTAAATAAGTCTCGGGGGTAATTCGTCGAGTTGTTGTAGGTTTATCTTCTCCCTCTAATGGAGCCATTCCTAATAAATTCCGGATGGCATTTTCTGTTTCCATATAGGCTCCTTCGCCAAAATGGAAATCGCGAACCACTCCTTTTTGATCGATCAGATAGTGGGCAGGCCAATAGAGATTATTGTAGTTTTGCCATGTTTTATAATTACTGTCGACAGCTACCGGATAAGCTATTTCAAACCGTTTGACAGCCTCCTTTACATTCTCAGGATTCTTTTCGAACTCAAATTCTGGTGTATGGACTCCCACAATGACCAAGCCCTTATCTTTATATTTTGCATACCAATCTTTCAAATAGGGGAACGTCCTGATGCAGTTAATACAGCTATAGGTCCAGAAGTCAATGAGAACAACCTTACCTTTTAAATTTTCAATCATTAGAGGTTGTGAATTTATCCAATCAACGATTCCAACTAATTCTGGAGCTTTGGCATATTTAGGAAGATTGGTGGCCATTTTGAACATTTCCGGAGGCAATACAAACTCTTTATTGACATTCACATTGCTTGAACGACGAAGTTTTTCCAGCTCAGCCCGTACTGTAGGATTGTCTTCAATATTTATTAATGGAACATATTGAATCGCGACCTGTTGTAGTTTTACATCATAGTGAAAGGCAATGGCAAGTGCGGCAAAGATCATTAATACTCCAAAAACTTTTCGAATGTCTTCAGAATATTTTGAAAGAGCTTTAGATGAGTTTAGGATTTTTTTGCCCCCATAGATGATAAATAGGATGGGAATTGCAGCCCCTAAAGAATAGGCCAACGTGATAAAAAAAGCGGACCAACTCAAAGAGCTTGTAGCGACTAGAGTAGTGATGGCTGCAAGGATAGGTCCTGCGCAAGGGGTCCAAACTAAACCCAAAGCAATTCCCAAAATAAAGCCGCTCCAGAAGCCTGTTCCAAAAAATGCCGATTTAGCCTGCACAACTTGTCCAAAATCGGCTACTCCAGCAGTCCATTCAGCAAATTTTTCTCCCCATACCGGAAAAATCATCGTCAATCCAAATAATGTTATCAATGCTACAGCAATGTAGCGAAGGAAATCTGGAGATATTCCTGTCAAATTAACAAGAGCTGTCAAGAAGAGGGTAAAAAATATAAAACTTGAAACCAAGCCACAGATAATACCCATCGGCCTTAGATGTCCCTTTCCCCCACCTGCAGATAGAAGTGCTGGAAGCACTGGTAATATGCATGGAGACAAAACTGTCACAATGCCTGCAAGAAAAGAGAAAAAAAGCAGGATAACCATTTTACCTCAATTGTATTATCTAATATTTATAAGATAAGGTATGAAAAATATAAGTCAATTGACCCAGGTGGTTTATGCAAAAGAGAAAAATAGGTCAGCTAGAAGTCTCAGCCTTAGGACTTGGTTGCATGGGGATGTCAGAGTTTTATGGGTTTCCGATTAGTGAAAATAGAGCTATTGAGACCATTAGGGGAGCCCATGATTTAGGCATTAATTTTTTTGATACCGCCGACATGTACGGATTTGGAAATAACGAAATTATTGTAGGTAAGGCTCTTAAACAAATTAGACCTCAAGTGGTGATTGCTACAAAGTTTGGGATTATTAGAAAAAAGGATGATCCGCAATTCTTAAGTGTTAAA
Organism: Parachlamydiaceae bacterium; assembly: GCA_039806825.1. GTDB lineage: Bacteria > Chlamydiota > Chlamydiia > Chlamydiales > Parachlamydiaceae > JBDHQB01. The sequence continues at coordinate 77,611 of JBDHQB010000005.1, forward strand.
GGTTCTCCGGATTATGTAAAAAGTGCTTGTGAAGCTAGTCTAAAACGACTTGATATTAGCACAATCGATTTGTATTATCAGCATAGAGTGGACCCGAATACTCCCATTGAAGAGACAGTTGGTGCAATGGCTGAACTGGTCAAAGAGGGGAAAGTCAGGTATTTAGGGTTATCAGAAATCCCACCAGACCTTATTCGCCGAGCTTATAAAATTCATCCCATTACGGCTGTTCAAACGGAGTATTCCATTTGGTCTAGGGGACCTGAAGAGGGAGTTTTAGAAGTTTGCCGTGAACTTGGAATAGGCTTTGTACCTTACAGTCCTATTGGAAGAGGTTTTCTTTCAGGAAATATCAGAAGTAGCACTGATTTACCTAAAGATGACTTTAGGAAGACATTGCCAAGGTTTCAAGGGGATAATTTAGTGCATAATCTAAAAATTGTGGATGTGCTAAAAAACATGGCTAAACATAAGGGGTGTACTCCATCACAGTTAGCTTTGGCGTGGGTGTTGGCTCAGTCAAAAAATATTGTTCCGATTCCTGGATCAACCAATCTTGATCATGTGCGGGAAAACATTGAGAGCTTGAATATTAATGTGACTCCAGCGGATTTAGTGATGATGGATGAACTGATTCCATCTGCGCAGGGGGAACGTTATGGTGTTCAAGCGATGCAAAATTTCAAGCTTCACAGATAATTATTTATTGTAGAGCAAGTTGTGAAGATCTTCTTCGAAGGAATTTTTATTTCCGAATTCTTTAATTTTGTGTTTCCATCTGTCATGGTTGGCATTTGAAACGAGTTTTGCGAGATCGTCGAGTTGTTTGCCATTATTTTTCAAGATTTGTTCTTTGATTTTGTCTTTGAGCAACTCTGTCCAGGCTTCATCAGCGAGAGCGAGAAGTTGATCAGCGTATTTTTCATGATGGTGGTGATGGCAACTACAGCTTTGGCACCCACATTCGTGGTGGTGATGGTGGGAGCATTCGCCATGATGATGGTGGTTGTCTGTCATAAAGCCTCCTGATCTCTTTTCTCTATCTATCTCTGAAACCCGAATATTTTGACAGTTTTAAAGTGGGCAATAGATCACAAATTCCTGTATAAAAAGTATTAAAAAATTAAACCCAAGCTACTATAATTCTATCAATTTTGGTAGAATTATTCTTCATAACATATACTTTTATGTGCCACTCTTACTACTAATACTAAAAAGATAGCTATGGGTCTATCCCCGCGTGTGCGGGGGAAACTAGACTGGCCGCCTTCTAAGCAGCATGTGAGGGGGTCTATCCCCGCGTGTGCGGGGGAAACTCCTGACAAAAATCCAAGAACTGAGCTGCATCAGGTCTATCCCCGCGTGTGCGGGGGAAACGTTAAATCAACTGAGAGACCAATATCTCCAACGGGTCTATCCCCGCGTGTGCGGGGGAAACTAAAAAAAACCATTTTAAACTTTAAACAAAAAAGGTCTATCCCCGCGTGTGCGGGGGAAACGGTGGAGGCTTATTTACCTCCTGTTTTTATGCGGGTCTATCCCCGCGTGTGCGGGGGAAACGTAGTATTGTTCTTTCTTAAGGACAATGTCGAAGGTCTATCCCCGCGTGTGCGGGGGAAACTTTTGGATATCAGGAGCGCTATGCTGAATTGCGGGTCTATCCCCGCGTGTGCGGGGGAAACTGAGTCTAGAATCTAAAGGTTTTCCTCTATTAAGGTCTATCCCCGCGTGTGCGGGGGAAACTTCTTTTAAAATATCTTGGATAGATTTCCTTTGGGTCTATCCCCGCGTGTGCGGGGGAAACCATAAGGAGGAGAAGCATTTTTTGCAAAAATACGGTCTATCCCCGCGTGTGCGGGGGAAACTCACCAGAAGGAACATAAGCAGACTGCTGTAAAGGTCTATCCCCGCGTGTGCGGGGGAAACGAATGTATCCAGAGGCCTGAATTGATTCAGCAGGGTCTATCCCCGCGTGTGCGGGGGAAACTCACCAGAAGGAACATAAGCAGACTGCTGTAAAGGTCTATCCCCGCGTGTGCGGGGGAAACGAATGTATCCAGAGGCCTGAATTGATTCAGCAGGGTCTATCCCCGCGTGTGCGGGGGAAACGCATTTGGCTCCTCACGATATTGAAAGGTCAGAGGTCTATCCCCGCGTGTGCGGGGGAAACTAGGAATCGCAATCACTTCCCTAGGTTGATGATGGTCTATCCCCGCGTGTGCGGGGGAAACGTAGACATACGAGCAAAAGCATGCATACGTAGGGGTCTATCCCCGCGTGTGCGGGGGAAACCTTTACTTTTCATAAAAAGAGGTGGCAAATAAGCGGTCTATCCCCGCGTGTGCGGGGGAAACAAGATGTTGTTCATATTTTACACAGAATGCGGAGGTCTATCCCCGCGTGTGCGGGGGAAACCTCGAGAGGTATGAGATTTATACGACTGAAGAGGGTCTATCCCCGCGTGTGCGGGGGAAACAAAGTAGGAATCCCAAAATAGTCAGACAAAGAAGGTCTATCCCCGCGTGTGCGGGGGAAACGTGCATCAAGCGCCCATGCGCGGCGGTTTTCGAGGTCTATCCCCGCGTGTGCGGGGGAAACAACTATCCATGAATACAAGTGGAATCAACAGCAGGTCTATCCCCGCGTGTGCGGGGGAAACATGCGGAGTCCTGTGCTTTATGCTGATTGGGTGGGTCTATCCCCGCGTGTGCGGGGGAAACAATGAAGTGGCTATTGGTATTATTGTCTTTATGGGTCTATCCCCGCGTGTGCGGGGGAAACGGCTAGAATCATAGGTGCAGCCTATTTCTATGAGGTCTATCCCCGCGTGTGCGGGGGAAACCAGCGCATGAAATGAAGTTTACCAATGGTTCAAGGTCTATCCCCGCGTGTGCGGGGGAAACGTTGGCGAGATGGTCTAGAACACCCGTCGATAAGGTCTATCCCCGCGTGTGCGGGGGAAACAGAGAAGGAACGACATTGACATCTTCGCAATAGGGTCTATCCCCGCGTGTGCGGGGGAAACTAAAAGATTGATTCTTTCCAAAGAAATAGCTAGGGTCTATCCCCGCGTGTGCGGGGGAAACGTTCCTTGCAAGCCTCCTCGTTTTTATGATAAGGGTCTATCCCCGCGTGTGCGGGGGAAACCATAGGATGGTCATAGATCGAAATTTGTTTAAGGGTCTATCCCCGCGTGTGCGGGGGAAACACGATGCAATGAGTAAATCCGAACAATGGATGAGGTCTATCCCCGCGTGTGCGGGGGAAACATTTTTCCCTGATAAATCCTGCAACGTATAACGGGTCTATCCCCGCGTGTGCGGGGGAAACTCTTAAGAATTTTTAGAATTATGTAGGATGGGAGAATTACCTGCGAGTTAAATAAATATTATCACAAGAGATTATAGAAATAGGCGGTGTGCCAAGAGTAAGTACTCCTTGACCACTAGGACAATTATCATCTTTCCACGTCATAATTATTGAACCTCCTCCCAATGTATCAAACCATTCGGAGAGAACAAGCCAGATTCTTTCCCTAACCGCCTTCGATATTTTTGGAGCTGTATAAACACCAGGCCCTATTTCCAATAAGCATGAAGATAAAAAACCCCTAAAGCGAGCTGCAACATCTCGTGTAATAATCACTATCATGGAATCCTCTCGATTAGTGAATCCTTTGAAGCCTTCTCATTAAGCAAATCTTTAATAGAATCTATCATACTTGGAATCAACTTCTTGTTTTTGAATGCTTTTCCAGCTAACTTGCGAACATGCCGTTCTATTGTCATAGAAGCATCCTTCTCATGATTTTTAACAGCTTCAAAAGCAATCGGAACTGTAAAATCATGTCGGAATAAATCCGCAATATCAAGACAGAAGGCATTACTTGAATCCTCGTGAATGAAACCTAACTGCGGCAAAGTACCCGTGGCTGCGACAGCTATCATTGCTGCTCCCTCAACAGCAGTTGCGGCATGATTGATCGCTTGGTTGGGTAGATCAGCACCTTCAGGATTACTCCTGTCATACTTCCGTCCATTCCATCTGATCTGGTATTTGCTAGCCAGTAAGCTATACATTTCCTTTACCCTTGCACCCTCCAACCCTCTTAATACATTGATGTTTTCTCCTGGAAATATCTCCATTAAGCGCTTTGCATACATCGCTCTTGCAACATCCATTCTAGTTCCCTTTGGATCACTCCACAACAATGCTTGCCTTCTTGCATAAAGGGAATCGTTCGGACCTAAAGGTTGCGAGCTGTACATCCTTACTCCATTTTCTCCTACAGCAATCAAGCCGCATTGGTGGCGACAAAGTAACCTCAAGGCATCATGCGAAACTGTGGTTCCAGGCCCCATTAAAAAGAGAGAAATATTTTGGAAAGGAATTGCATAATTTCCCGCATCAAATAGGTTCGATTTGGCTGCGATAAAGTGCAAGTTGCCATTTTCTACAACTAAATTTCCGTACTCAAGCCATATTAATCCATGTCGATCGGCATGAGGTATTCTTGCTGTTTCAAGTCCTAATCTTGCTATCAACATTTAGGACCTTAAAGGCTGAATTAACAGCATCCCAAAGCCAAATGCACGATGTCTTCCAATACCTTCCTGCAAAATTTTAAGAAATTGAGCTTCATTTTTAATACTAAATGTACCATGTATAATAACTTCTGGGCGCTTTGAAACTACAATTTCTCTGTCTTTGTTACGTCTTTGAAAATTTACAAGTTGAAAATGTTTTACCTTAATTCCCTCTACTAACAATGCAAGCTCCTTCTCCAGCTGCTCTTTTCCCCATTCTTCATAGACTTCAAATCTAGTTTTTTTGTGCTCTTGGTCTTTGTTTGCATCCAAGTAAGAAAGATAGGCATCTTTTTCATAACCCGGTTTTTGATGATGGTTATCGTTACTCAACCGTTTAATAGGACATAGTTTAATTTGAAAACCTAGTTTCAGATTTTCCGTCCATTTCATAGGGAGCGGTTTTTCACTATAACATTCCCAATCAAGCGCATCATATAAAGAGGGGTCGGCAAATGTGGAAGCTCTTATCTGGAGTTCTTTCTTTGTGTAGGGACTGTAGGCTAGGAGGGTAAGGTGTTTAAAGTTCCTATCAGTTACAAAAAAAGGCTTTTGTGCTTGTTCACCGAAGAGTTCACATAGAAAACTATGGAGGGCATAGCCTTCATCGCAATCAGAAGTTAGCAATTTTCTCTCATTGCAAAAGCCATAAAAGGGCTTCGCATGAATAAAAATTTTGTGCATATAAAGCGGGTTACTCATAGCTTTCTCCTTGTAACGTGATCATACATTCTTTTATCATGCGACGTCCTGCGTGAATTTGATTGGCCCAATCTCTTTCATCAGTGACCGGAAATAGACGAAAATTCCCAGAAATCTCTTCTTCTTCAGGGACCCACACGTGAAAAAGGGTTTTATTCATATTAGGTGGAAATGTTTGTTTGTTCTTAAGAGCTTCAATGAATGATGGAGCTCTAATCCTCATTAAGAACAATGGTTCAGAGGGGATGCAACATTTCCTACCCAGAAATATTGGCCTAGCAGGATTTTTTAGGGATTCCTCAATTTTATCTAAATTCAATAGCTCGTTTTGAATGCGTAATGTCAAAGCTATTGTATAGTTTGCATTAGAAATGTAATGCCTGAACCTTTGATGTGTGCTTTCAGAAACAGATCCTTTGCGCTCTTGGACTTTGTTTGACGTTGTCCATCCTGTGTCCACCATAAACTCTTGCCCGAGATTTACAGTTTGGTAGTCAATGATTTTGGTGCCGGGATTATCGCATCTTACAGCAAATTGCAAAACGTTTTGCAGATGATTAAGCTTGTCAAAATCTTGATGGAAATATCCCATAGAATTCCCAAGCAGCCCTGTTAACATAGAAGCTGCAGGGAAATCTCTAGTAAAACCATTTTGATCGACAACTACCCCTCCAAATGACATGAGAGGGGCTGATAATCTTAAAATGATTGTATCTAGCATTTGTCACCTAGGAGAGTACTTGTAACCCATTTGGAAAGTCCTTCAATGGATTTGCAGTTCTGAATGTTTCGAGCTGTATTGAACGATTGAAAATCTCCCATACATGCCAGGCATCTTTGATTTGAGGTGGGATACATTTCATCAAAATTATGAATGTATGAAGCCAAAGAATTGAATGCATTTTCCATCAAATGACCTTCAGTTTTGACTGGTTTTAGGAATGCATTTGCAAATGTGCAAGGTTGTGCATTTCCGATTTCCAATAGCATTAAGTTTGCAAAGGCATAGGGTGCTGTGGATCCTAATTTCGCACCCGGAGATACTTTTGCTATCGTGTGAATAAGGCTTTCGAGGATTTTGCTTTGTGTTTCGGAGTCGATGTCTATTAAGTTGGATTTCAACAAGTCGAGATCGACGACAACATACCCATAAAAGATACCTGTTGTAAGTTCAGTATTGTCAAGGTGGGCGCTCCCTAAGCTTTCAAAATCATCTACGGCAGTAAAGTAGTCATTTTCATTTTGTTCTGCGTGTACGGTAAAGGCATGTGACACATGGACACAAGAATCTACACGAGAGAGTACATCGGAAGTAACCATCCTTCCAAACAATGCTCCATCCAATCCAATTGCAGATTTTCCTAGAGCCTCTAGGTTTTCCTTTAATTTTTTATCTAGCTTTGTCTCTTTCTTGCATAATTTTCTTGCTAAATCTAGAAGATATTCTACTTCCCTACTACCTAGTGTGATAATTTGTTTTGTTTTTAGGGATTCCTCAGAATTTTTTTCATTAGTTACATCATTTTCATTTTTGGAACCTTTGCCTTTTTTAGAGGCTTGTGCTTTTTCACTTTTTCCTAAAAGGGCATCAATGAGTTCTGAGCAAACGGATGTTATGGTTTCAGCAGGAAATCCTTCTGCTGAAAGAGGATCAGCGATGAATTTTTGAAATATCTGTTTCGAACGGATAGACATAGGAATACCGACTTGACTCAAGGAATACTCTCCTTGGTGAGTCCTCCAATGCCTTTTTAAGCATTGAGACGAGATTCGGGTCCTTGTGGAGCTGCCAAAGGGTATCCGTTTTGCAAAACCTGCATCATCTCTGTTCAACAAACTTGCAGGGAATGAAGTTAAAAAGTGAATTTGTAAGAAACGTTTATTCATTAGTCTTCCTTATGATTTAAGTAAAATTTTTGAGCTATATACTTGCGTATTACAAAAGTATTTTTTGAGGTTAATAGGTCTGAGAAATTGCTAAAATCAGCTTGCTGCGCTTTGGAAGTTAGAAATCGCACAGCGGTTTTTATTTCAGTTTTTAAATTTAGTTCTTTTGCACTTAAAAGTTTTGTCAGTCTTTTTTCAGAATATTGGCTTTTAGCTAATCCTTCCCCAACCGGGATGTTAGGATTATGGAAATCTTTCATGATTGCCAACATAGAGATCAGAAAAATCCAATCTTCTAAACGGCTTGGTTCGGTGATTTCAGGATATTTAGTTCCAATTTTCCAAAAGACCGCAGGGATTCGAGTGCTGCTAGCTCTTCTTAGTTCTGCAAGCTCCCCTGGGGGTAAATGATCCATATAGTTGGATATGTAATTGATAATTTCTGACATGTTTTTCCTTTTAATAGAATTTTTTCACCATGATGTTGAAAACAGATTCAGCTTTAACCACAGCTTTATAGTAACTAATGGAGTGTCTGGAGTTTTGTTCGATTGTTTGCTTTAAAATTGAATGAGCACTTAATTTTAGGAAGTCCATCCATTGCGACTGAGCTAATGTGCTATCTAGATCAAGATGTTCAAACAAATATTCGAAAAATTTTGAGTCGACAATGGTCTCGAACTTTAACAGTTCATTACTAATCTTCCTACCAAGTTGACTTTTTGACAGAGTGTTGAAAAAAGCCATCAAAGAGGATTTTAGGGCATTACTCATAGAGTTCACATTCTCTATCCTTGCCTTAGACAGCTGAGTAAGCTTCTGATTTTTTTCTGGGTCTAGAAAGCTTGGGATATTCTTTTTAGGGATATGGATATTCCGTTCATGATAGCCGTCAGTTTTACCTTGTCCTCGTACTAAAGCAGACAGATTGCAAATTAGATCATTCTGATCATCATGATGAATTTTTGAACAGAGTTCTAGATGATAGTTGCCAGTGAGTAAAATCTCAGCGACAATATTGTATTCAAACCCTTTACTGTTGTTCAGTGTGAGACTTTTCGGTTCTTTTAAATTTTTCTGAATCGGAGTCCAAGGATCAGCTGTCAGACCATTCAGGTCAATACTTTGAATTCTAGCTGCTTTGGTTGGTTTAAAATAAACTGCAGGTTTTCCTTCTTGCAAACTTAGACGTATTCTTCTGCACACTTCTATACAGAAAGGATCCAGACTAGAAAATTCCAAAGGCACGTTTCCATCCCATGGAATTGTCCAAAGTAAGGGTGGAATTGAAGGGTTAAACCCATATTGATCCATTGTCTTTGCTTTGTTTGCTATAAGAATAGATAGGTCTCGTTGGAACCTATCTTTGAAGGCATAAGTTGGAGAAAAATTAACACAGGGTCGATTGCCAAAGCCTCCATTCATTCGAAAAATTCCATAATTTCCTGCACCAAGAAAACCTTGCATGGTTTGTAATGAAATAAGTGCAAAAATCCAATGATCGAGATCTGGCTGTCCCAAGCGTCTTTGTTTTATATCGTGGTTCTTTGAAGTAATGAGGATATCGAGTTCATCAGGAGTTTCGTAGGCTAAGTCAAAATCTTTTAATGTCTTCTCTGGCACAGGCGGCTGCATAAATGCTGGAGTTTGTAGATTATCATTGATAAGGCACCAAGCACCTTCAATTCCTTCAGTCAATTCCAAAAGAGCATTTCTCCAACTACATTCGCAACTGCGGTCAAAAGCTTTTATGTTTCCTGTTAAAGTGATAGCGGCAAGTTGGACTAAAAAAGCATGCCATGCGTGTGTTTGATGGGCCTGCAATCCGATGAAAGAATCGATCTCTTCTTGATGCAAATGTGCCAATATGCCTGGCAGATTCATCCTCGTATCCGTTTTACCTGGGATGCGAACACGAATCAGTGGGTCAGTTAATAAATTATGCTTCAACACATTTATCCTCATTGTTTGATGGAGCTTTTTCAAAACGTAAACCTAGTCTGTCATACAGAAAGGTCTTAGCGCCTAAAGTAAATTTTATTATCCCATTTTCAGATTCAAGATTTTGAATCTCTTCATCAGACGAAATTCCATTTAAAAACCAAGAAGGGATAGATATGGCTGTAATCTTATTGCCAAATGGACTCAGAAGAGAATTTTGAAATGTAATAATGCGATCCCCTTCACCTAACCTTGTTTTGATTTTTTGGTTAGTATCGGGGAATAGGCATCGTTCGTCCTCAAAAGGTGTAGAGTAATCAATGACATTCATTCCTGCATGTAATTTTCTTCCTTGCAGCTTACCTGTAATGTCATTCAAATGAGATTTCCAATTGCCTTTATGAAGATCAGCGACCTCATCAAGGCCTATGGGATGTATGGAATGCTCTACTAATTCCCTATTCATTGAAGGGATTTTAATGACTTTATATCTTGCTAGAGTATCGTAAGTAGCTTGAAGGATTCCCAAATTTTCATAGACTGTTCCAAATCCATGAGGTCCGATAGCTTCGCCTTTATTGTTTATGAATGAACCCATATCAGAGTCTTTATAAGTCAATATGATTGCTTTCGGTGATCGGAAATCGGTTGGTCTTTCACTAGTAGGACGTTGATGGCGATGTAGCCTCCCAATTCTTTGTAAGATAATATCCATAGGGCAAAGATCGGTGATTAAAAGGTCTGCATCTAAGTCTAAACTTTGTTGAACTGTCTGAGTCGCCACAATAATTTTACCCCCAGGATCTCTTGCCTTGCCAAAATCGAATTCAATAGCATGGTCTAGGGCTTCCCGATCTTCCTTAGCAAAACGTGAATGATGAAGTGTAGGGATCTGATTGCAAAGAAATATGAGATGTCTGTTTGATTCGATGAGCTTAGATTCAATGGCTAATTGAGTTTGGATTGCATCGCCAACAGTATTTCTAATCAGGAGAACTTTTCCTCCATGTTGGGCAGCTTTAATCGCAATGTCAGCAATGCAATCTACGTCACTAATAATATTTTTGAGTTCAATCTGGATTTCCCTTTCAGGGCTATTCGATTCAACTGCTATATTGAGTGGAGATTTTTCAAGCTCGAAGTGTGTGATGAGGGGATAAGGAATATTGCAGGAACTATCTAAAGAAGACAGTGTTCTTTTTGAGATGATGCAGGATGAAAATTCTATATGAGATTTAGATCCTAGAGTTGCAGACATTAGAAATGCATGGCCTCCAGCCTTGATATGTTTTTCCAAAACATTTTCTAATAACTTATTCATATAAGCATCGCTTGCATGCACTTCATCGACAACTATCAATTGCCTAGATAGACATGCACTTCGCATGTGTGCATGTTTAACTTGTAGGGATGCGAGTAAAACTTGATCGATTGTTCCTATAACGATACATCCTGAAAGAAATCTTTTCGGATGTTCAGAAGCCCACCTCTTATAACGCTCACCCTCTTTTGGATCGTCATCCCAGAGGACTTCAAAATTTGATAAAATTCGTGTGCCTTGATGGCCATCAGTTTCAATATACCCTGGCACTGCTAACAAAACTGGGGGTCTAGAGTCTTCTTTAGGAAATGCCTTTGCGATAGTTCTTAAAATCCTTCGATATATCTGAGTTGCGGCAGTCCTTGTTGGTAAGGCAAAATAAAGTCCATCCACAGCTCCTGCATTGAAGAGATTAAGAAAGCGAAATAATGCAGCTTCTGTTTTTCCTGTACCTGTTTCACTTTCTAAAATGGTGAGTGAGCCTTTTTCAGGAACAGGTAGGGCAGAAATCATTCCTTGGCAAGCTCTTGGAGTGAATCCAAAAATATCCGAGAAAGTTTTGTGATTAAAATCCAAACCTTCCCTAGCCTTCCAGGGATTTAGAAACATAGAGTCTAGGATTCTGTTAGCTTGCTTCCTAGAAGTTAATAATCTTTCTTTGGAATATCCATTATCGAATCGAAAAAATTCTGTTGACGATCCTAACCAGTCCGCAAAGGTAATAAGCCCTGCAAATGCATGCTGAAATTCTGGAGAGGAGGGAATAGGATCTGCATCACTACTAAAAGCTTCTGGAAACCATTCCCTAATATTGTCTTGTAATTGACACAATCCGCTTATTGGGTTTAGATGTCCTTTTGGCTTCCAAAGTTTGGGATTATGAGGATGTTGCGTACTTAAGGGCTTTCCGTGATGGCAGATACAAGCGATAAACAATCCACAGAAATTGTCCGGGTTATCTGCCCATTTGTAATACGTCTCAAGGATTTGCAAAGCTTTAAAGACAGCTTGGCTTTCATCTGACTTTTGACTCAGCAAACTTAATACAGGCTTTTGATGGCCTTCCCAATCACTTTTAGTTTCTATACTCGCCTTAGACTGGAAGCCGATATTGAACTTTCCAATATCATGTAATGCTGCAAGGGAACTAAGTCGTGCTATTTGTGAGGGGGTTAAAGTTTTCTGACAAAAATAGGAGGCTATTCTTTTGTTAAGGATAGTATGATTTAATAATGCTTCAACACAGAGAGAAACATCAAGAGAATGCCCTAAAAGAGAATGCCATTCAATGATGCTTCCATTTTCTGCTTTTTTAAGCTTGCCCCAAAATTCTTGAGGTAGTTTGAACATTTATTTCCATAATTTAATGTAAAAGATTGAGATATTAACATTTAAATGGATTAATATTTAGTGAAATAAAAAATATACATAATTATAAATTATGTTTTGTGTTTTTTTTTGTTTGAATCTTTTTCAATTATTTGAAGTAAAGAGAGTCTTTGGTTAAAAGTAATAGGATTAACATCAGAATGGATGGACGAAGTGGACACAATGGACATAGTGGACGAAGTGGACAGAGTATTGTGTCTGTCTACTTCGTCCACTATGTCCGTCCATTCTGTCCATACTGTCCATTTCAATTTAATGGTATAAGTGTATGCCCAAAATAAAATTTTTCTTTCTTCTTAGATTTCTTTTTATGTGTAGTTTTTCTTTCGGTGCGTTGCCGGAGAATTTGACTTATCTTGTGGTGACGCAGCATGAGAATAAGCCGGGTATGTTTAGTGTGTTTTGCTCTGTTGCTGGGTTTTTGGATATGTATGACAAAGGGAAGTACGCCGGTATTGAGGTCAATTTTGAGGATAAAGGCCTCTACTATGATCCTGTCCATGGTCCTAATTGGTGGAACTATTACTGCGAACCTATTCGCTTTGGAAGCACAAAACGTGCTGAGGTAAAAAGATTTTCAGAAGCAGAAATCGGGGAACGCGCTTGCCATACCGAATACAATCTTTCCCGCGAACGTGTTCATGAACTCATAGAAAAATATATTAAGGTCAAAAAAAATATCCTTACTAAGGTGGATGATTTCGTCGACAAATACTTTGATGGCAGATATGTCATTGGAATCCATTACCGAGGCACCGATAAAAGAAATGAAGCTCCAAGAATACCTTATGCTACTGTCGATCACTGGGTCAGAGAATGCTTACAAGAAGGAAAAGGGAAAAAACCGATTTTTTTTGTCGCCACAGATGAACAAGAATTTTTAGACCATATGATCGAAAAATTTCCCGATAGAGTCGTCTACACAAATTCTGAAAGGTCAAGAAACGGGCAGCCTGTCCATCTTTTTGGAAATGGCTCACCTTACGAAAAAGGGGAGCAAGCTATTGTCGATGCATTGCTTCTATCAAAGTGCAAAGTGCTGATACGCACAAGCTCAAACCTAAGCCTCTGGTCAACCTATTTCAATCCTAACCTTGAGGTTATCCTCCTCAACTCCAAATATTAATACCATTTGACTTCCAATTTCTTATTTAGGCAAACTGTCAAAATATTTTTGAAAGTTCAAAATTAATTTTAAAAAAGATCGAGGTGTTTTATGTCGAAACATTCCCAGACTGATGTAAAAGTTAATATCGAAATAGGAAAATCAAAAAGGATTATATATATTCCCTTCGAGTCATTTGCAAAGCTTGAGAATTTTTTAGCGAAACACCAAATAAACGAAGATCCAGAAGCTAAAGAATGGGAAGCATTAGCTAAAAAGAGAATTGAGAAGTATTCCAAGGTGGGATTAGTTGTCAGAGGTGCTAGATTTCGAGAAGGAATGTCTCAGATGCAATTAGCGAAAAAAACAGGCATCAACCAAAACAATTTATCAAAAATTGAAAATGGAAAGAGGCAGGTAGGTCTAAATGTCGCCAAGAATCTAGCTAAAGCTTTAAAAATCGATTATCACTTATTGATAGAGTAACTCTCTACTAAGACGATAATTACTTTGGTTGGAATTCGTAGATTTTGTATTCGCCTTGGTCGGGGGTGTAGTATTCGTCTGCGAGGATTTTACTGATTTGGCTCGCATTAAAGGCGTGGGTCACCACCAGAATTGTTTTGTGGTTTTGCCTCGCAGCGGATTTTAGGAAATCTAATGTCCTTGAAAATAGCTCTGATCCCGACTCTCCCCCAGGAACGGCTCCTACATAAACATCTTCTGGATTCTTAAAGTAAGATTGATACTCCTCGTAAGTCCTTCCTTCATATTTTCCCCAAGATTGCTCCCTCAACCGATCATCGATGACGATATTTTGAAATGGAATGCTTAATTCACTTCCTAATATCTGAGAAGTCTGTAAAGTTCTAAAAACGGGTGACACATAAATAAGATCAATGTTTTGATCTTTTAATCTTCCTGCAGAAGTCTTTATTTGCTGGATTCCCTTGTCAGTAAGATAAATTCCCGGGGATCTCGAAGAATTCATCGTATGCTTAAGGTTGTGTATAGCTTGACCATGCCTGATTACAATCAGCCGCACATCGTTCTTTGCTAGCTGCTCTGCTATCGATGGATCTTTATGGGGCTTAACTTCGCAATAAGTGAACGCTGTGAGAGGAATCCAAAAGCAGATAGCACTAAGAATTAACAACAACTTAAAATCTTTCATGCTGCAAAGCTAACAGAATCAAAGCAGGAAGGCAATAATTTATTTCAAAATTTTACCGACCATAAACCTATAGATAAAACATTTTTCTTCTTTTTCTAACTGTTTTTCAAGAGCTGTATCTCTGACCAGCCGGTCTCTCAACCCTATAGGAATTTGATGGTTCGATGAAAATTGGCGTATGCAAAATCTTGCTCCAGGAGTAGCAGCGTGATACATCCCTGTGATCATTCTATTGAACTTCTCTTGAGATATATAGGAAGCAACATCCGACAATGAAAATGTATCGTAGGTGCATGGTAAAACATTCTCCATGTGTTTGATCATATCTTCGGTCAGGATTGAAAGTTGTGTATTACAATTCCTGATTTTTTCTACACCAGGTGGCTTCAAATAGGGTGGTAGGGCTTCCCAGCCAACATAGCCTCTAAAAAGGAGTGATACAAGGGGATTTTCTTTTGCTAGGTATCGATGTAGAACATTTAGCATGCGATCATAAATATAATGACCTAATCTAAATTCATTCGGAATATTCTGATAAAGTCCTGGATCTATCGTTAATGTCTTTGAAACGAGTCTGCTGAGAACAATATCAAATATTTTTCTTAGTGCCATTGTATCAAATTCATCTTGAACAAATTTACTTTGGGTAGAAAGATCTTGCTGTTCGAACAATCTTTTCGTTTTATAAGGCCTAAATAGCGATGAGGCTGCAGCGACATAACGTGTCACCCTCTCGATATGTCCTTGATAAAGGACTCCATTCATGATCAGACTGCCGTTTTTATTCCAGAAGCTAGCCGCTAAGGGTGTCATTTCTTTTGCGACTTTTTGGAATTGGGACTCTCGGTTTTTTGAAGAAACGACTCCCAAAAATCCGATATAATCGTCGTAGTCCAGGGTATTTAAGGCGGCATATTTTAATTCTAGTAGATGATTTTGGATGGAGTTTGCATCAATGGCTGTGATTTTTGCAGGACTATCTAGCATGAGATGCAGGGGTCTATCACCGCTGGCAGTGACGCATAAGACGTGGCTACTTCGCTTAATTTTTAATGCTTTAAGCTCAGTGCCCCAATCTTCATTTCCAAAACTGTAATTTAACCTCGTAAAAAATGGCATGATGTTCTACTGGTCGTATCTTTTTGTATCGCCTTCTCTAGGAACTTTATCAATGAGATTCTCAACTACACCTTTCCAGTCTTGCTTTTTTATCGGTACGCTAATGACTTTTGGATCGATATTCAAAAGATTAGCAAAATCTTTGATGTATTCAGATTTTAGGTTATCGACAGCGTTTTCTTTTTCTAGACTGGAAGTGATCCCTCCTAAGAAATCTTTCCAGACCCAGCTTTTTCCTTGTAGGTTGCGAATGCAGACTTTAAGCTCCTCATCTGAGAAGATACAGTAAAGGAATTTAAAGGGATGGACATGTCCCACTCTTTCCCCAGCTCTTTCTAGTTCTGCTTTGTGCGACATGACTTTTAAGATGGAAGTGTTGGCCAATGTTCTAAGAATAAAGCCAATATCTTCTTTATCCTTTGAACTCAGTGAGTTGTAATAGTCTCTGGGCGGTTCATCTGGGTGACTGATTGACTTAGCAATAATTTTGTCGCCTTGGATCTCTACTTGCCATTTGTTACTTTGGGTGTAATTTTGAAGATCTTGAAAAAACTCAAGAAGTGTGTCATTGGATGTAATTTCAAAGCTAATTGTTTGAGTACCGGTTTCCGCAATAAGTTCTACTGTTTCTCCTAAGATTGGAAATGAAAATAAGCATAAAGCAGTAATAAATAGGCTCTTTGGCAATAGTCTTTTGTCGTTCATTGGGATTCCTCGCATATGATTTCGTCGAACAAGGTCTAAGCAAGTTTCAAGGCTTTAGTCACAATCAATAGGATAATAAAAGAAAGTGTTCAAGAAAAAATATTCTTTTTATTTAAGATTGGAATATCCGAGAGTTCAGGAACACTAATGATGATTAGCTGGAATGCATTTCGAAAAGTGACCTTATTGATCCTTTTAATTCATGCAATATCTTTATACAGCGATGAAGAGGATTGCGAGTGCGAGGAGGTTATTTGTTTTCCTCGTCCGCAAGCTCTTACAGTTGGGCCAGAGATTTATCATATTCACCGGATTCGAGAAGGGGGTTCCACTCAAAATGGGTGGATGTACGGCGTAAAAGCTAGCTACAACATGATTAAACGGTATAAGATTTATTGGGGCGCTGAAGTGTTATGGGCTAAGGGAGAGCTTACGGGAAAGACAGGTGGAGGAGCTAAACTTAAGTCTAAATTTACTGATGAAAGTTTAGAAGGGCGTATAGGTTATACATTTCAGTGTAAATCATGTTGGCAACCGTTCTTTATCCCTTTTGTTGGCTATGGCGTATTTCGTGAGACAAACAACTATGTACGTCCCTCTCCGATGTTAATCCATTTTCAGAATCGATATAAGTATTTCTTAGCAGGATTTTTGTCTGGAATATCTCCATGGCCAGAATGGATTATTGGATTGAATTTTAAAGCGATGCCTATGTGGGAAGCAAAGTGCAAGGTTTCGCATGATCCTCAGTATCAAACACAATCCATGTTAATTAAGGACGAA
This sequence comes from Parachlamydiaceae bacterium, assembly GCA_039806825.1. Lineage (GTDB taxonomy): Bacteria > Chlamydiota > Chlamydiia > Chlamydiales > Parachlamydiaceae > JBDHQB01. The sequence continues at coordinate 94,323 of JBDHQB010000005.1, forward strand.
GTGAACTATCGGGTTGAGCTTCCGATCATCTATCTACTATGTTTTTGGGGGCAGCAATTTGATTTAAGATTTGTACCTTTTTATGAAAGTAGGCATTACGGGAAAAGAGAGAATTTTCCATTTGATTTCCTGGATACCAAATTAAGAATATTTGGGGCGGATTTTCAGGTGAGTTATCGTTTTTAGAAGGTGAGTATGTCTAAGCAGCCATATCTTTATGATGCGCAAAACATAGACACTTTAGATTGGAAATCAATATCTTCTGAAAATATAAAAAGCCACTTTAGCCAACTTATCAAGACTGGGGTTTCACCTTACATAGCCAATGTCCACTCTGATGTATATCTTATGCAGCTGGAGGATTTGTTCCTTCCGGTGATCGTACCGAGAGAAGTGTCCACAAATTCCTATGTTTGTTCACCTTATGGTCATTATATTCTATATGCTGCCGATAATTTACATACCATCAAGGGAAAGTTTTTACGTAATGTCTTGAATAGGGCTTTTAAAACATTTGGTGGATGGTTGAAGAGGGGATCTATTGATTCAGTTGTATATGTTAACCATCACCTGCTCTCGATCGATCTTCATCCAAAAGGCATAACAAGAGAAAAGCAGGAGATTATCACAGACTTTTTGACTAAACGTTTTCCCGAGAGGGCAATTATTTTCCGTTCCGTGAATTCTGTTGCATATCCCAATATGGGTAGCAATTTACAGAGAATTGGGTACAAACTTTTTCCAACAAGGCACATTTATTTAGCTGACACAAGAACTGAGGAACTATTCAAAAGGCGGATAATTAAAAGCGATATAAAATTGCTTAATGAAATGCCCTATCAAGTAATTAAGGAAGATATTTTAAACAGTCATGATATGGAGAAAATGTGTTCTTTATATCATTCAGTCTATATTGAAGGACATTCGAAATTAAATCCGCAGATCACACCCATATATATTGAGCTGCTTATCCAAAATCGTGCATTGGAATTTAGGGTCCTAAAGGATAAAGAAGGGGAAATTAAAGGATTTGTAGGCTTTCTCGAAGGTAGTGGAGTATTATTATGTCCAATGTTTGGATATGATAAGAACGATGCTGAGCATTCAGTTTTATATAGGGTTTTAAACACTTTATTGCTTCTCGAGGCACGTAAGAAAGGATTATTGTTTAATGCTGCGGCTGGAGCATCTTTCTTTAAAAAAATCAGATATCCTACGACTTGTATGGAAAACAAGGCTGTCTATTATAAGCATTTGTCATGGAAAGCGCGTTTAAGATGGGTGATCCTTAAAGCGTATGCAAACAATATTGCTGCCCACTTCATGAAAAAATACTAAAACTTGTAGTACTACCCTAGAAATTAACCACGGAGCACACGGACTCGACTTTAGCATTTTTTAAGGAAGTCAGAAGTCAGAATTCGGAAGTTAGAATATGCATGACCTGACATTAGCATTACAGCATTAATGCAGAAAAAACTTCAAATATTCTTCTGAATTCTGGATTCTGTCTTCTGAATTCCTAAGTTTTCAAAACTCAATTTTTTGTAGCAAAAATGCTAAAGTCGAGTCTGTGCACTCTGTGGTTAATTTTATATGACATATGGAATGATTTTGTAGGGGACGTGCTCACAATATTCATTCCAGGCTTTGCCGTATTTTTCAAAGCATCTGCGGTCGTCGCGGTAAGCTCTTTCGGTAAGCAGACAGGTAAGATATATAACATAAAAATAAGGTAGAGGACTTTCAAATAGTGCTGGAACTGTCCAAAAGAAGCTTCCTAAAATTTCCGGTACATAGTGAAAATGTCTGCTAATGCCCCACCAGCCAGAGGACAATAAGATATTAGTTTTGAGTTCCCCTTTTGATGTGGAGTATTCTGCGTATGTCAGCTTAGGCGCTTTGCCCCAAACAATGCATTTTCCATTTGTTGACCTCACGGTCTGGCGTTGTTTGTCTGCCCAGTAATTGATTAAGATACATAGAGTACCTAAAATCGTTATGACTGCTGATAAAACAAAACCAAGATGATTTGGATGGTTGATCAAGTATAATGTACCAGACGTATAAACTCCTGGAATCCAATTTAAACATCCCCAACAAATATAAAATCCAGCTCGATCGTGCATGATATCTAATGAACGTAAATATCCAGATTCCCATAAGAAGAATTTTGTCAGATAAACAAACTGCAGTCCTACTGCAACAAGCATAGAGTCACTGAGCCCATAAAGTTGCTCTTGCTTTGCTGCGAAGGATAATAGAATCAATCCCCAGCTCATCATTCCCAATCTGCAATTGGTTAACATCTTAATATCCCATCCAAAAATACGTGGATAAAGTTCTGTGCCCCAATAGTAATCAAAGACGACATTGCCCGAGGAACCATAATCTGTTGAAGAGGGTAGGTAAATTCCTTTGAAATAGAGAAATGCGCATAATCCAAAACCGAATAGATTAAGTGCACTTAAGAGCTCACCAAAATGATCATAGATAATTGTGGGTGAAACAAGGTGAAACTGAAAGGTGATCAAGCAAAATGTTACAATTGTAATAACAAAAGCTGCCATTCCATTTTCACGATAAACGGGAATATTTCCTCTGGGAGTAACAGGCCCGTAAAATATTTGACCTGGTAGAAATTTCATTAAAGCAAGTTGAAAGGCAGTAAAAATGGCAAGCATACTCCAAGCCGTCGTACTACCGAAGAAAATGGGACTCCAAATTTCATAAAGTGTTGAGAAAAACCCATTGTTTATGATGAGGGACCAAAGTGATAGCAACGATCCTCCCAAAGCAATGTTTGTATACCAAATGAGGATGGTGATAGGAGGGCAAATAGCCATTAGTAGGAGAGGGACAATTGTTGTTAAACGAGCTTTCAGTTTTGTGTATGTAATCATTCATTTACTCTCTTAGTTTGGATGTACCTATAACATTGACCTTAGTTCCTTCCAAAATCTTTTCTGATGGATTGGTTATGATTTTATCCCCATTTTTGAGTCCATCATCTAAACCTCATTGACTGTAAAGAGATCAATCGCAGCTATTTGAGGATTTCCTGCTGGGAAAAATATCTTTTGAGGTGTTTTTTATGAACCAAACACCCAAGATTAAAATTAGAACCGCGAAAACAACAAAAGTATAGGGTCGTCGTATTGCGAGATTGAATATCCACATAACATTTTACTTTCATTTAAAAAATCTTGTTAACGTATAGAAGTTAATAAAGCCATAGAGGAACACAGCTATGATTCTTATGCTTGTCGTTTTTGCATTAAGTTTTATCGCATTTTTTATTCATCTCTTTGTTTCTAAGGAGCCTAAAACGACTCCACGGGTAATAGAGCTGCTTCTTCTTTATCAACTTGTTTTCAATCTTGGTGTCATGAGTATGCTGGCTTTTGTGGGATTTATGTTTTTCCCAGAAAAAGTCGCCTCTTCAATTGGTTGGCCAACATGCCCATTTCAGCATGAAATGGCTAATGTTAACTTAGGTTATTCTGTTCTTGGGTTCATGTCGATTTGGTACAGGGGGCATTTTTGGACTGCAACGATTATTGGTGCATCTATATGGCTTATTGGTGATGCAGTTGGGCATTATCTCAATAGCATTCAAACCCATAACTTTTCACCGGGCAATGTAGGCATTACGATGTGGACAGATGCGATTATACCAATGATTTGGCTCGTTTTACTTTTCTTTCATATGCAATATCAGGTAGAGCCTGAAAAAACCGCCCGATAATGGCTTAAGATTGACTTTAACTAGGATTGGCTGAATCGCTAGAAATGTTCCTAGGGACTGCAATTTTATCTGCAGATGGAGTTGGGGATATTCCACCATAGGTTTGTTTGAATAGTTCCTCCGTAGAAGGAGTGAAAGCTATTTTTTTTGCAATATGTTGATAAATTTTTGGTTCTATTGTCAGTAATTCAAAAATTTCGTTATCGAAAGAAGAGTCTTTATTCAGCTTTTCCATCATCAATTCTATAGCTGATTGTCCTTTGAAATTCTTGGCATGTTTGTCGGCGCCCCATTGTAACAGTAATTCTACCATAGGCCTATCATTGCGTTTTATAGCAATATGAAGAGGGGTTTCTGGATTCTCTCTAGTAACTACAGGATTTACGTGGGCTCTTCTCATTAAAGCTGATAGAGCTAAATCCGCATCACTTTCTGAAACAGCCCATTCAAGCAAGGGTAATCCATAGCAAAGGGGAGCATTTATAGAAGCTATTGTATAAACTTGGAGTATTATTTTTTCTCGAACGTCTTGAGAAGCTGTTGCATATAGGGACATATAATTTTCGAAATGATGTGGTTGCAATTTAAATCCGAGATCCAAAAGGTATTGAATGAAATTTCTTCTTTTCACGACGTCCTTTTCCGTACCCTCAAAAGCAAAATCGATGATTGTTGGACCCGGGTAATCTTTTAAGAAATATTCACGATTGAATGATAAAATAAATTCTACTGTAGGGATATCATTACTTTGAGCTGCGTAGCACATCCAATTTCTTCCAAAAACAGTATGATAGAGAAATTCGATTTTAAAAAGATGTTTTATGAGATCTAAATTTCCATTCATAAAGGCGATATGCAATGGAGTTAGCTCAGCGGCATTTTTTTCTAAAATTTCAAAAGGTAAAGCACGATTCAAAAGATGATTTAAAGTATTCAACTTATCAAAAACTACTGTGTTTTTTATAACTGCGGCTTCATGTAAGGCTGTAGAATAATCTGGAAGGAGTCTGTGAAACTGTGCGCCCTGTCTTAACAGGAATTCAACCATGTCACAACAATTTTCTCCCAACTTATTTATTGCATATGCAATTAAGGGAATCTGTCCGCGATCGCTGTTAGCTATGTTAATAATGTTGTGGCTTGTCAGATAGATCATCATACTTACGTCACCAGATTCAACGCAATAGTGTGCTAAGGTTAGACCATGAGTTGTTACAAAATTGGCGTTCGCCCCTTTTTGTAAAAGAGCAAGCATTACAGCCAAACGTCCTTTTTGAGCAGCTACAAAAAGGGGAGTTTCCTGAACTTCAGGACAGGAAACGTCATCAGGTTTGACTCCAAGAGCTAGTAAACCTTTTACTTCTGTCTCATACCCTTCGCGGCAACATTGGTAAAAATAATCGATCGTTTCTTCATCTTTGGGATCAAAATCTTCTGGGGGTAAATTTATGCCTGTATGGCCAAATCGGATGGGAAGTTTATTTTCATGGGACATTCTAAGGTCATTTTCGCAAATCCCTTTGCTGCTTCTTTTTTTCCATGCATGCGGATTTGCTGATTCCTTTTCAATATATCCTATGGTGCATTCCTCTTCACAATTGCTGAAATCTCTGTCATGAACGGGTTTTCGGAGAACTCTTTTATTAAATTCTGTCATGTTGGGTGCCTTGAACATATTCTCAGCATGGATCATTTCATGAAATAATATTGTGTCAAAAGGCGCTTCGGCGGGAGAAAGTTGTCCTTTTCTATTTCTTCTCGAAACCATGGTAGGATCAAAGCTAAAATAGATCGTAACTTCACTCAAGGTTTCATTAGAAACTGTTGTAGTGACTTGAAAGGTTGGTGTCTTTGGTTTGATGGTCAATTTTTTGGATTCATTTTTGCAAAGTCGATTTAGAAATTCCCTTCCTACTTCATTTGCAAGGATTTTTCTAATGAGTTTTAGAATTTTATTCCTAAAGTGAGGACTTCCTGCAATTCTAATGATAGTTTGGTTTCCGATGATCCTATTGTAAAACCCTTCGAGAACATTAAAATTAGATTGTTTAATTCCATTTAGAGGAATTTCACCTGCATAATCATCTTTGAAAATGACAAGCTTTGTATCTTTCATAGGACTTGTATCAGGAACCTTTACAATCGAATCTCTGACAGTTTTGTTAACTGATTTTACTAATAAATCGAAAGGGACATTAAGTTGCTCTGAAGGTATTCCTAATCTGGAGCCAAATCTTCGCGCTAATGTTTCAAATTGTTTATCAAATTCCTCATCTGCCAAAGATTCACTTTTAGGAATCTCATCACGATGAAATGTGATTTCATAAGGTGCTAAAACTTCAGCTCGCCTTTTTTTAGCATTTTCTTGCTGAGGTGGGTTCATGATGTTTAGAGGCCTGATCACAACAGGCAAGCGCGGTTCCGGCGTGGCAGGGATAGAGGAACTTGAGCTACTTAAGCTAATAGGTGATAATTCTGTAGACATTACATTATATAAATTTATTTTCATAAATATTATAAACTATTTTTAATTAAATGTCAATGTTATTGTTGTTAATAAATAAAATTTTTTATTTAAAAAAAATCTTGATACAAATTGACTCTCCGATTATCGAAAAAGTATACACAATCCTTTGGCGGAGAAATGCTCTCAATTTTAAAGAAAATATTTTGCATTTGCCTATTTCTGCTCTCTAGTTGCAGTTTGATTAGAAGTGTCAAAGAAAGCACGAATGCTATTAAAGATAACCAAACAGCAGTCCTAGATTCGACGGAAGCAATTCAAAGCAACTATCAAGCAGTCCTAGACTCTTCGCAAAGCATCTTGCAGAATAGGTATGTGGTTGAGAGTAGCTCAGAAACAATTATTGCCAACAAGTACGCTATTGCGGAAAGTACTAAGATTATCAACAATAACAAAGAAGCCATTCTTGCCAACCAGGCTGTCATTGATCAGGCAAATAGGGCTATTGCAGCCAACCAAAAGGTGGTAGAAGAGTCTTCAAAGGCTATTTTGAATAATAAAACTGTAGTGGAAGGTTCTTCAAAATCTATTGCTGAAAATAAGCTTGCTATTGAAAAAGCTTCACAAGCTATCTTGGAAAACCAAAAAATTATTCAAGCAAGCACCTTAGCGATTCAAGAAAATGGTAAAGCCATCAAAGAAAGTACTGAACTTTTACAAGGGCTCAAACCGAATGAAGGAATATTAGGGATTGGAGCTCTGTTATTGCTACTTTTCCTAGCCATACCAAGTCTCCTATTGTTTTGGAACCTAAGGTTACAGAGCAAAATTCTTAAACATCTTCAGAAGTGACGCGTTTATGACAGCCCAACTCTGTTAAAACTTTAATGAGCTCGTCAGGTCCATATTTTATCTGCAATAAATTCTGTAAGAATATGTCATGCGTTATATTTTTAGCCGTTAATGTAGCTAGTCCTGCATCATCAATTTTCAAATTGAACCTAACGATTCGATCATGTCTGTGGACCAGAAGAAGAAAAGGGAGTTCTTCACCAAATTCTCCCCGTTTTTTGATCAATGCAAATGAGCCTTCTGATTCTTTTAATTTTTCCAAAAGTTTATCAGTTACTTTGTTCAAGGTCTGTGATTCTAGAACGGACAGTACACAAAATTCTTTTAGGGTGGTTTCTGGGAGATGCTCATAGGTCACAATAAAGGAATCTTTTTCTTGGTTGTAATTTACTGTTGTGTGAATTGTCGAGGTCACATATTTTTTTTGGTCTTTATCCATGAGAACACTCGAGCCAAAATGGATATTGAAAAAGTAGAGAAGCTTGGGAACAGAATAATCATTAATTTTTTGTTTTTGCGTTTCAATGAGCTGGATAAATTCTTCGCGAGTAAATTCCTCTTTTTCTTTATTTGCCTTTATCATTCTGTCATTTAGAGCCTTGATTCCCACCTTTTTATCCGAGGGGATGCTTTTTAAAGCTTTTCTCTGAATTGCCATCCTTTCACATTCAAATTTTCTTCTTCTTTCAGGAATTTCAAGTGGATGAGCTACTAACTTTTCTCTTTCATTAATAGGTAAATCTTTAAAATACCAATTATTATATACCATAATATTCTTTTATTAATTTGTAATATAATGCCATAAACTACTTTTAGTTTAAAGTAAAAATTAAGTCTAACTTTGTCTATGCATCCGCATTCTAAAAATTCACTTAATTTCTTGAATTTAAAAAAATTTAGTTGTATAAAAAAACAGATTTTCTCTATGAAAAGCTTTTAAATAAATGTCACGTATGTGAGGTGTTATGCGGAAATGGATTTCACTTATGGCTTTGTGTTTAATGGCACAAGCCCTTGAAGCACGTAGATGCGATCAAGAAAATTTATTAATCTTTGGAAATAGCCTTTCTGATACTGGCAACGCGGTAGCGGTCAGTACAGCTGCTGGGCTTCCTGTCAACCCCCCAAATCCACCTTACTTGAAAGGACGTTTCGCGGATGGATATAATTGGGTAGACTTTGTAACCGATTTAACCGGTTTAAATCCCCTTAACTTTGCTATAGGCGGAGCTACAACTGGTACAGCAAACGAGATCGATGGCTATCCTTTTTACGGGTTGACTCAAGAAATAGGACTTTTTGCGCAGCAAAATAACTTTAGAGTTAATTCTAACACAACGACTGTAGTTGAGATTGGTGCCAATGACCTTCTGGCATTGACAGATGATCCATCCAACATTACACCTGCGTTAGTCACTCAAACTATTACTCAAGCTATCACTAATTTACAAGGTAACTTGGTGACCTTAATGACAATAGGCTCAAAAAAGAACATCATTTGGGATGTTCCTGATTTAGGGCTTGTGCCATTGTTCCAGCCTCCTTCACCATTGGCACCATTGCAGTCAACATTTTCTCAAATTTCACAAGCTTATAACGGAGCTTTGCTCCAATTAGTAAGCGGGTTAAATGCGCAGTCCTTTAACCATGCTGTTTTCTTCTACTTCCCATTCTCTCAAATAGTTCAAGAGGTATTAGTTGAACTTGAAGCGGAAGGTGTAGATCCAACTAAAAGTGCTTATTTCACAACTTTTGATAGACCTCCTGGACCTGTTTCTACTTTTCTAGGAACACCTCCATCAGAATTGGCATTTATGGACCAAATTCATCCTTCAACGAGAGCATGGCAGCTTTTCGCGCCTAAGTTCGCAGGCTACCTTGACAACTTATTAGAGGGGCCAAAATTCGTAGCTGTGCAACAAGATTTGCTCTTTGAAACAGCTCGTGCACACAGAGATTTAGTAGGAAACCATTTTAGAACTATCTACAGAAATCATTTTGTATGTCCTCCAAGTTATGATGACTGCTGTGATTTTAGCCAACTAGCTTTCTACATTGATGGAGAAGGCAAATGGGGCGATGTTAATACAAATTGCGGCACAAAGAAATATAACTATGACACAGGACTTGTTATGGTTGGTGCTGACTACGTTTTCAACGAGTGTGTTGTAGCAGGTGCTTCTTACACCTATGAAACAACAAGAGCAAATGTTGATGGCCACTATGGACATATTGACTTAGTTGACAATGTGCCAACGGTCTACGTAGCATTAGCTGGCGACCAATTCTTTGCAGAAGCTGATGTAAGCTATCACTTCTACGATTTCCACAACATCAGACGCCATATCCACTTTGTTGATTTCGATACTAAGGCGAAAACACATGGTTGGGGTGTTGAAGCCAATGCGATTGCTGGTTTCACTCTTCAATGTGGATGCATCGTTGGCGGACCTTGGGCGGGATTTGGATACGAACAAACCCAAATTAAAGGATACCGTGAAAAAGGATGCAGGGCTGATTACTTGCACTTTAAGATTGAATCATTGAGACAAGACTCCTTCCTTGGAAGATTGGGCTTGATGGCATTCTGGGCTGATTGTGATTGCATGTTCACTCCATACCTATCATTGACTTATGAGCATGAATTCACACGTACTCGTAAGACTGTCAGAGCTAAATTGTTCCAAAACGTATGTGATGGCGCAATTGACAGGCAGTTAACAGGTAAGCCAAACAGAGATACCCTTTCATTTGATTTGGGAGTGGATATCGGCATCACAGACTGCATCACTGGAAATATTGCATATGAAGGTGAGACACAGTTCAATAATTACAGCCAAGCTGTCAAAGGGGAAATTAGGATTAGTTTCTAATCTTAGCCTTTGCTGACTGTTAATAAAAAGCCTTTTGATGCAGAAGCATCAAAAGGCTTTTCTGCTTTTAGCAGACGAAGCGGACAAAGCGGACGAAGCGGACGGATACAGAGCGGGTGTTACGGGGAATAGAGTCGGAGCGTTTCCGCATGCGCTCCGCTACCGCACTCCATGCCTGCGGAAACGCTCCGGCTCTGCTTCTGTAACGTCAGCTTGTGTCCCAACGCATCTGCTCTGTCCATGCCATCCCTTCGTCCGCTGTGTCCGCTGTGTCCGCTACGTCCGCTTTGGCTTTTCGCGCGTAAACTGCATATTATCAGCAACGTCCACCTTAAAAAACTTTTCGCAAATTCTCACATCAATTTCGTAACAAAATCATGTAAATAAATTCTTGTCAAAAATCAAATGAAAATCCATGGTGGGGGTTAAGGGAAACCTACACCTCGAAGGTCGCGCGTGATCTACGAGGCAATTGAAAAACTACCTTAAGGAGAAATCATGAAAAAAGTATTGCAAATTGGCACATTGCTAGTTGGTCTCTTAGTAGCCCAATTAGGTTTTGCAGATTATTATGGAAACAACAATGCTAACTACGGCGGACAAGATCAAGGCAATGTTATCTATGATGGACAATGCCCACAAGAAGGTCCATGCGGTGAGCAATCAACAGGCGACTGCTGGTGCAAATATGTTCGCTATAAGCCTTGCTACTACACAACAAAACGTTGCGTAGAAGAAAAAATTCCTTGTAAAAAGAAATGCTGTCGCTATGTAGACCAGTACTATGAAGTACAAAAATGCAGAATGGTACCTGAGTACTACACTGAACAAGCTTGCAGAAAAGTACCTGAAGTGTACTACGTTGATGATTGCAAAACATGCAAAAAATGGGTTTGCGAACAACATTGCAAATATGTTCCAGAATACTACTGGAAACATACTTGTGGCGATAACAGCGGCTGCCAAGCTCCATGCCCAAGAGGCCCAGCTAATCCAGCTTGCTGCCCATAATTCTTATTAACAAGGATTGAATTTGGCCTGAAAGACTCAGTCTTTCAGGCCTTCTTTTTTTAAGAATTCTTTTAAATTATCTTTCTTCAAATCAATCTAAACATAAAGTACAATGCTCCTAATTTATTTTAGGAGACTTTATGACCGGACCTTTTTCAGGATCTTTTATCCCCGGAACTGGAAGTTTATTTGAAAATATAGCGACTAATAACGCCATAGTTCCATTATTTCAGGATGTCAGATCATATTCTCTTCAAGAAGTTGTTTCTACATCAGTTTCCGCTGCAGCGGTAGAAGCTTTTCTCAGAAGTCAATTAGTTCAAAACGGTGATGGTAAAAATTTTATTGAGCTGAATGAAAAATCAAGTTTGTTCATTAATTTTAAGGGGCTTGAGATTTCAAATGAACATTTCTTTGAAGGATTAAGAAATCTTCTTAAAGATAAAATGTTTAGTGAATTGGATGCAATCGCCTTATGTAGTGGGAAATTTCATCCCAATGTTTGGCTGACATTTATAGATCTGCTAAAAAATTATCCTAACCCTCCCTTATTAGAATTTCTTTGTTTTATCATCCCCCTTGAAGCCTTTGAATTGCTCCAAAATTGTGCAAAAGATATTTCAGTAAGAGGATATACGTTTCAAGAAAATGGTTTTTCAGATCAAGCTCAAGGGATTGCATGCTTGTCTAAACTTTTTGAAAGCTCCAAAAGTACTTTAGAATATGTCCGAATGACTAACATCGGTTTGGATGATACTAGTGTAAAGTCTATTAGAGTACTTAAAGGAGCTCCAAAATTACAATATTTAGGTTTAGCTTATAATCGTCTTACAGACCGAAGTGTGCCATTCCTAGTAAAGGTGATCTGTAGTTGTCCAAAACTTGTTATGCTAGATTTCGAGGACAACAAGTTTACGGATGTAGGTGCTAGAGGTTTGACTGTTGCAATGGGCGATGCAGAAAAAAGTGAAATGGAAGTTGATCTGAGCGGTCATAAGGGGATTACTGATAGAACAGCAGCATTATTTTTTAAGTTGGCTCCTCAAGTCACAAAAGTTGCATTGAACGATTGTGGATTGGTTTCGACAGAAATCCTAAATGGTGTTATCGAAGCTGAATTTTATAAAAAAGGAAAAAGAAAACAAATTGAGGAAGTATCAATAAAAGGTAATCCGATTGTAAGTAGTAGCTTAGAGGCTACTTTTATTAAGATGAATTTACCGAAAAAAATCAGAGTTCAGATTTCTAAATTTCCTGAAATAGGCAAGGTAGTAGATGTTAGCCTTTTTCAAGTAGATGTAGGAGAAGGGGAAGTTGTACAGATAGAGCCTGAATTTGAGAAGAAGTTAGGGGAACAATTACGGTCTACAGACATTGCTGCGAGAAGAGAAGGTTTGCAAGTACTTATAAAGAGTTCTCAAAATACGAATAATTCTGAAAAGAATAAGCTTTCTGAGGATATGCAGGATCTGTTCTATGAGATTTTATTAAAACGTGAGTTTTCTTTTAAAGAAATTGCAAGAGACGGCAATTGCTTTTTTAATGCAGTCTTTGATGGTTTGGAAGCAGTATTCGAATCGGATCTTAAAAAGACATTCATCGACAAATTACAAAGTGAAAAATATAAAGTTTTGTTCAGGGATCATGTTCATAATCATGCTTTAAGATTAGCAGTAGTGCAATATATGGAAGATAATAGGAATGATTTTGAGCCATTTTTCGATGATAGTGAAGTTATTGAAGATTATGGAGTAGTTGACCAGAAAGTTTTAGACATGAAACCTTTTGATAGACACTGCAGTATTATGAGAGTTAATAAAAAATGGGCTGGCGACCATGAAAGAAAAGCGGTCCAAGATTTTCTTAATTCTATCGGAATGAACGTTTCATTAGTGATATACGATTTGCGTAAAAGGCCTGTCATAGGAGATGACGGTAAGTTAAGTATGCCTGAGGAGTTATCTGGAGTAAAACCAGATTCCAAGATTATTTATCTTTATCATTCGATTAATCATTACACGCTCATGTTTCCAAAAACAAATTAGTTTCTGAGGTAGTATTGGGGTGTATTGCTGCTTGCGCGAAGCGCCCTGAAGTGCTGTGTCCAATGGCACAGCTTTTTACTAGGGAATAAACTACAACTGCCAAAGCAGCGGATTTGAGCCTACTTAGCTTTATGGTTTGTGAAGAGCTGTGCCATTGGCACAGCACTCCAGGGTGCAAAGCGCGAGCAACAATTTGCCGCAAGCTTGTTACTCAATGCATGGCGGTAGCTCCGCATGCGCTCCGCCACCGCACTCCACGCCTGCGGAAAGGTTACCGCTATGTAAGCTTTAACAGTGGAAGGGCTATAGCTTTTTTAGGCTTTAACAGGAAAGGCCAACCGCTTTTGTCATCAAAAGATTCCTTGTTGCACCTGAATGAATTAGTCCTCTTGATACTTAGCTTTGAGTTCTTCGACGATGGAGCTGTCGGCTAGCGTTGTTACATCCCCGAGCACTGAGCCTTCTCCAATGTCACGTAATAACCTTCGCATGATTTTTCCGCTGCGTGTTTTGGGCAAATCCCGTGTGAAAATAATCTTTTCCGGTCTTGCGATGGCACCGATCTTTTCTACAACATGTTGTTTCAACATATTTTCAGTATTGGAATCTGTTTTGACATGTTCCTTTAACGTTACAAATGCAATGATCCCTTGACCTTTGATAGGGTGTTTTACAGCAACAACAGCTGCTTCTGCAACGTTAGAATGATCGACTAAGGCGCTCTCCACTTCCATTGTTCCTAATCGGTGTCCTGAAACATTGATCACATCATCCACACGGCCCATAAGCCAGAAATAACCCTCTTCATCTTTGATCGCTCCATCGCTCGTGAAATAGTATTTTCCATCCCACTTATTCCAATAGGTATTTTCAAACCGTTCCGGATCTTTATGAATGCCCCTCAGCATCGATGGCCAGGGTGTTGTAATTGCTAAATAGCCTTTGTCGCTTTTTTTTCCATCCTCGGTCAATATTTCTGCATTGATTCCAGGCAGGGGGAATGTAGCACTCCCTGGTTTCAAAGTTGTTAATCCTGGCAAAGGGGAAATTAAGATGCTTCCAGTTTCTGTTTGCCACCAGGTATCTACTATCGGACAGTTTTTTCTTCCGATGTGGGTGTAATACCACATCCATGCTTCAGGGTTAATGGGTTCTCCAACGGAGCTAAGAAGTCTTAATGAAGATAAATCACAACTGTTGGGCCATTCCTCGCCCCATTTCATAAACATGCGTATGGCTGTTGGAGCTGTGTACAAAATGGTGACGCCATATTTTTCAATAATTTTCCAAAACCTATCCCTTTTTGGCCAATCTGCAGCGCCTTCATAAATGACTTGCGTAGCGCCGTTAGAAAGGGGGCCATAAACAACGTAGGTATGTCCAGTGACCCAGCCGATGTCAGCTGTACACCAATAAACATCAGTAGGCTTAAGGTCGAACACCCATTTTGTTGTGGTGGTAGCTCCCACCATATAGCCTCCAGTTGTATGAACGATCCCTTTCGGCTTACCTGTAGTTCCTGAAGTATATAAAATATACAGCTCATCTTCAGAATCCATTTGCTCAGGTTCACATTTATCTTCAGCGCTAAGCATTAGGCGGTGATACCAATGGTCCCTGCGTTCTTGCATATCGATAGTATGTTCTGTACGTTGGACAACAATTACATTTTTAACGGTCGTTTTGCCTTCAAGGGCTTTATCAGCGGCATCTTTAAGTCTTAGGATGGTTCCTTTGCGGAATCCTCCATCGGCTGTAATGAGTAGTTTGGCTTCGGAATCTTGAATTCTGTCTTTCAAAGCTTCAGCAGAGAATCCCCCAAAAATGACAGTGTGGACAGCACCGATTCGTGAACAAGCAAGCATCGCAATAACAGCTTCAGGGATCATGGGTAAGTAGATGGCAACTTTGTCTCCTTTCTTGATTTCTAAGGATTTCAAAACATTGCTGAATTTATTAACTTCCCGATACAAATCCCAATAGGTTAAAGTTCGTTGTTCCCCTTTCCCATTCTCTGCGTGCTCTCCATGTACTCCGTGGTTAATTTGGAATTAGGTCTAATTCCTTTTTACTTTCTTGATGGAGATCGATTTGTGGACTGTGGCTACTACTTCGCCGAGGTTGTCTTTAACTTCGATTTGTTTTTCCCAGATTATTCGGCCTTGTAGATTTACTGCAGTTCGAATGTGTTCTAAATCCTTTTCAGATACATGGAAAATTGCGGTGAGATCTGATTTTCCGGGTCTTATATATTTAATAGAGGCAGCTTTGTCCCAAACAACATATTCTGGACCTAAATTCTTAATCAAAATCAGCATGTAGAAGGGATCGGTCATCGCATAGATAGAACCGCCAAAAGCAGTTCCTACGTAGTTTTTATTCCAAAAACGCAATTTTAAACGAACAATCACATCCCTAAAATTGTTCTCAACTGAGGCAATTTTTATTCCTGAAAATAAAAATGGAGGCCAGAAATTATAGAGGCGCCACTTTTCAAACATACTAAGGTTTAGGTGTCAGAACTTTGTCTATAACGTAGATCTCTCCATTAGGTCCTGAGATATTTTTTTTCACAACCTTGGCATCATTCACGGAAATGTTTCCATTGTCTGAAACAGTGATGTTTAATTTTTTGCCATTTAATGCACCAAGTTCTTTTGTTTTGAGATTTTTTTCTGTGTAGCGTCCTGGAACAACATGATAGAGAATTAACACGGTTAAATTGTCACGATTTTCTGGCTTGAGCCATTCATCCATTTGTTTATCTCCAGCATGCTTGAAAGCATCATTTGAGGGGATAAAAGCTGTGAATGGACCAGTGCCTTCAAAAAGATTGAGCAGTTCTGCAGCTTTTGCGATTTTCACAAATGTTCCAATATCTGGATCATCTTCACGCAGTTTTGGATTGGCAAATCCTTTTGAGGATATATCTGCATCGGGTCCTGCGGTTTTAACAGCAGCCGAGTGACCAAAACATGAGATGCTTAAAAATAGTGCAAGGGAAAGTGATTTTAAAGTCTTCATATTTAACCTCATTGCTTAGTCTTCCACTAAAACCATACATAGAGGAATTCTTAATAAATTAGAAGATGATAAAATATTATTATGCTATGGAGTAAGTTTATGGCCACTAGACTACAAAGTTGGGGAAATTTTCTAACCTGGTTAGCTGAAGAAGTTTACGCTCCAACATCCTTAGAAGAGCTTAAGAAAATCATTGCAATTGCTAACTTACGCGGAGCAAGAATAAGGACGGGTGGCTCATTTCACACACTTAACCCTTTGTATATCAGTAAAGAAATCCAAATCGTTACCGAAAATTTAAATAAAGTTCTCCTTATTGATAAAGAGAACATGCGTGTCAAAGTTCAAGGGGGTATTAAACTTTATACCCTTTTAGAAGTGCTAGCCAAGGAAGGTCTTACGCTTCCTTGTCAAAGTTATATTACAAAACAATCTGCTGCAGGGCTGATTGCTACTGCAACGCATGGTACCGGGAAAACAGGTTCAATGTGCAGCATTGTTGAAGAGATTGAGCTTCTGGATTACAACGGACATGTTCATAAGCTTTCACCGGAAAAAAATGAGCATTTGTTCAATGGTGCTCTTGTGAGTTTGGGATGCTTTGGAGTTATTTATTCTGTTACTTTCAGGTGTATTTCAAGGTATAAATTAAAATTAAATAAGTACGAGCAGAAACTTGAGGATACTTTGAATGAACTTCCAACAATTCTAAAAATTCACGACAACGTATTGATACATATTAATCCTTATAAAAAACTTGCGTATCCTAGTTGCTATCAAATTACGGATGAGCCAACGACTAACAGGATCATCCCAAATATAAAATGGTTCATTCGAAAAACGATCGCTTTCATTAGTATGAATCTTCCCTTTTATCCTCCTCGATTTCTTATCCCTCCTTTTCTAAATCTATTTTTGAAGGCGTCTAGGATCAAAAACCAAGTGGATTATAACGATTTTATTCTTTCTCCTTCAGATGACGGCAATTGGGTTGAGGAGGAGTTTTTTGTTTCAATGGACGTATTAAAGGAAGCCCTAAATACAGTTATTGAGATCGTCAATAAATCGAGAAAAGAAGGTAATACGATGGTGGTGCCTGTGACGCTTCGTTTTATTGATGCAGACAGTTATGGATATATGAGTCCTTTCTACAATAATCCTACAGTAGCCATTAGCGTTGTGGCAATTCCTAAAGAAGGATACAATAATCTATTTAAAGAAATTGAAACAGCGTTATCGAAATTTAAAGCTCGTCCTCATTGGGGTAAAATTCACTTTTTGAATAAGCAAGATGTTCTTGATCTCTATGGTAGCAATGTTTTGCTATTCAATTCCGTCCGACATCTGTTAGATCCTCATAAAATGTTTTATAATTATTATATTGAGCATCTTTTAGAAGGATGAAGGATAAGCGCGAAGCGCCCTGGAGTGATGTGCCCAATGGCACAACTCCAGGGCGCTTTCGCGCAAGTGCTTTACTAACTGTCTTGATCTGAAAAAGAGGTAAATTCAAGGTCGACTTCGCAGGGACGATAATAGTCCAAAGCAATTTTATCATCTTCAGGTAAACTAGGGGTGGACTCTCTTTCAAAATGTCTTACTTTGGTTACTTTCAATTCTAAATCTATTTCCTCTTGAAAGCACCGTGTAATCACCAAAACACGTTCTTCGTTCAATAAAAGAAAAACATGAGGATAAGCTCCTGCAAGCCACTTTTCAAAATTATATGAACTTTCTGATGTGTAAATTCTGTTTCTTTGGTAGTTCTTTGAGCCAAGATAGATAAATGCTTTTCCATTCAGAGTTAAACGATTATGGTAGAGTTCAACTAATCTATTCTTTTCTGAGGAATAAGCATAAGCGCCAAACACATCTGTAATTAAGTTAAAACGCAGGTCTGTATCTTCTAAATAAGACTGTGAACGGCCAAAAATCCATTCTATTTTGGGATTTTTTGGTATATGAGTGCCGTTGAAATCGTGTTTTGTTACGCATACACACTTATTTATAGAGTCAACTTTTTCAGTTAAGCCCACCATGGCGTTACCTTTTCCGGCACCTGAATCTAAAACTTTAACATCTTTCTTAGTTTTTAAATTTTCCCTAAACTGTATAAAAAGATGTCCAAGTTTTTCATCATAGTCTGAAAGAGTTCTACCTCCTTCATATTTATATCTCTTGTCAAGTATCTTTAGGGTGCCAGGTTGTGTAATAATATTCCCACCTACAGGTGCATATCTTTTTCTACAATAAGATTCTTGAGATAATTCTGTAGGTGCTAGGGGAGCCATAAGTTACAATGAATGAGTTTTTCTATAGAGAACATGTTTTAATTGCGGACTATCTTTGGATATACGAGGATGGTCAAAATTATCTGCAGGATCGTGGGTCATGCCAAGCTTTTCCATAACATGGCGTGATCGTATATTTTTAACAACAGTGAATGAAACAATTTCTTCAAGTTTGAGCTGATTAAAGCCGAAGTTCATAACCACTTTTGCCGCCTCGGTAGCATATCCTTTGCCCCAAAATTCGTAGGCAAGGCGCCAACCAATTTCAACTGCAGGGGTAAAATGAGCTTCAAAGGGGACTTGCGCGATTCCAACAAAACCGATGAATGGAGCTTCACCTGGAACTTCGGCAGCCCAAAGGCCCCAACCTTGTGTTTCAATTAATTTTTTGAACTGATTTGCCATTTCATTGCTCTCATTTTTTGTCAAAAGAGAGGGAAAAAATTCTCTAACGTGAGGATCTGCGTTCATTAGGGCAAAGGGCTCAAAGTCTGATTCCTTCCAGGGTCGAAGTATAAGACGCTCAGTTTTAATAATCATAGTGATGGCATTATATAAAGAATGACCATTCAATAAAACCCTTTTGTATAGAGTTTATACGTTTTGTAAATTTAAATTTTAATTGTTTATAATTACTTTTTGTTGTATAATAGTTGAAAATTTTAAAATAAGTATTAATAAATATTATGTCACTTGGTTTTGAAGCAGGAATTACTTCATTTTTTGAAAGAAGACAGGCTTTATTTACTGGCATCAATATAGACTGCTCTTTTCAAGAGCGAATGAATGCGTTAAAGGAGAAAGTCAAGGCCACTGGGTTTTATAAGCCTTCTGTCGTTATTTTAGGAGCTGGTCCTGCGGGTTTAATGCGTGCTATTCAATCTATTAGTAATGGTAATCCCACAACTTTAATTGAGAAACGAGGCGAAAATGCGCTAGGAAGAATCAATACTGTGGCTCTTACGACCACTACAATTACGATGCTTCGATATTGTGGAATTTATCAGTATTTAATTGAAAATAGATTGATTTACCCAGACAGTGGCCGTGGTTATATCATGGTTCGTTTAGCTGACTTAGAGCTAGCCATGAATATGGTTTTAAAAGAGATTAGCCCTAATTTTGCGATTCAATATGATTCAAAAGTCATTGGTATTGATACTCAATCGGAAAAAATAAATCTGATTGTCGAAAATACTGTATCAAAGAAAGCAAAAGTCTATAGACAGGTTGATGTTCTAGTAAACACTGAGGGTAAGAACAGTTCTACCAATGAACTTTTAGGGATAAAGCGAACTGAGATTTTGTCTTCCATTCCTGTTATTGCTGCTATCTACGAAGACAAAAGACCTAAAATTCGCGGTATTGTGTCTCTATTGAAGTATGTAGGCAGAAGTGTTGCCTATGTGGCTCAAACTATTTATTATCATGTTCAGTTTCTTTTTAAATTTATTTTCTCTCAAACATTTCGAAAACAAATCACTGGCTCTTTGGTTCTAAAAACTCCTAATCAAAACTATGTAGGGTGTGGTTTCTCTGATAAGATTAATACTCATTTAGAAACTTTAAGAGAAGCTATCAAACAAAAGAAGACTGCTTTAGAGCAGGCGAAGCAAGCGCAAATTGAAAATGAGAAAAAGAAACTGTTAATCGACTTAGAAGGACTTGAGAAGGAGTATAGGGTCTTTGCAAGCAAATGGATTCATTATTCTGTTTGCCACGCAAATCTGGTCGCCATCATGCAGTTTTTTTGCCCAGGTCCCAATCTCTATACTTCAAGCCATCTTTCTTTAACGAAATTTGAGCTTATTAAGATCGGAGCGGATTACGCAGATGCTTATTTTAAAAAAATTAAGCAAACTTGTGTTTTATTAGCGGGGGATGCAAGCGCTACGGTAGATCCCACAACAGGCCTTGGATGTAATACTGCTGTCCAATCCTCTGTTGACTTTTTGGATTTTATTTGGGATTACGATACTGGAGATAATCCAAATAAACTTCTTAATGAATACTCTGATAGGATTTCAAAGAGAGTTGATTATATTCACAGCGCATCCAGAGTTGCCAGGAGCCTCTATCGTCCTGACGCTGTTAATTTGAACTCGATGATGGCTTCTGTTATGAACTCGAGGGCATAAGTAATCGTGTCTATTACAACACGAGTACTTATATATATCCTTTACCGTTGCGAGATTTGGATGCCGCTAATCTTCGCATAATCTTTTGCTGCTGAAAAATCTATTTTAATTCGATTGTTTGTCACAGTAACAGGGAATGACAAGTCGTAGGGGCTTGTTTTTGCAACTTTATAAAGGTCGAGTGCATTGATTACTCTTGCCCCATTGATGGCTACATTGAAAACTCTTTGATTTATAGCCTTAAAATAGAACTCAGCAAACTTTAAGGTTACATAGTAATTTCCATTTTCCACAGGAAATGTGTATGAAAAATTCCCCCAACGTTCGGTTTTATAAATAGGGTTTGCATATGCAGATGTTGTGGAGGCAACATTGCCTCCAGTGTAATATTGGTCCTTCCTCCATGTTATTCCACTGTTGCTAACAGCTGATCCACCGCAATTGACAAAATAACTGCGGGGATAGCTGGAATTTTGCACATTCACGGAAATGGAACTTTGTGCGCTATTGTTTGAAGTATCATAAGCAACAGCTTTCAAAGTATGAGTTCCGTTACTTAATGATGTTGTATCCAAGGAATAAAGGTAAGGTGCAGATGTATCGGTAAATTTCAGCACAGAATCAATATAGAATTCCACTTTGGAAATTCCTGTGCCATCTCTAGCATTTGCAGTAACCTGCACAATACCTTTTAAAGTTGTTCCATTTATCGGAGATGTGATACTAACTGTTGGTGCAATTGTATCAGGTGTTGGTGGAGGTGTAGGAGGATTTGGAGTGTCATTAGAACTATAGTCAATGTATAAAGTCGCTTTAGATTTATCTACATTTAAAGGAACATTTCCATAACTGACTTGTTTGTTGTTCGCATAATCAAGTAGCGTAAGCGAATTCAAAACTGTAGGATTGCTTGCAGTACTATCAGAGAGAAGGAAATAAAACCTCTGGGGTGTCGACAGATTGGCTTGAGCGATTAAATCTGTTAGATCTAGTGCAAAATTTGCTGTTTGAGGAGTTGTCGGACGGGTGCCATTAAATTCATAGGAACCCCCTTGGTAATTAAGTGCACAACTTGTAATAGATTTTTGAGGTGTGTTAGCAGCAGTTGTTGAAATTCCTGCTCCAACAGATATTTGATTTCTTATCGATTGAGATAATGAAAATTGTGCGATCATACTAGGTTTGTAATTGGCAGCTTTGGGAATAGCGCAAACAACATTTGAATTCATGGCGTCTGCTAACGCAATCCTGCCTCGGCTGGGTCCATTCACGACGGCTGATTGTGCTAAAAATGCATCATAAGATACCCAGATGAATCCGTTATTGCCCCATGATGTGCCCCATGAGTTAGCAATTAAAAATGCACCTTTTTCCCCTGCATCCACAACACCATTTTTGTTAATGTCAATCCATATATCATCATCATATCCAACGATGGTGATACAGTGGCCTCCAATGTAGCCATTCATATACAAAACAGCTTTTTCCCCTGCATGAGGATTGCTTGCGGAATTGGGATCTCTGCCCACCGTCCCATAGACCCATGAGTTCACATAGGTAGCAAAAGTTACAACGTGACCATTATTAAGAATCTCTTTGATCGTTTGTAAGTTTTGAGTAGCACCCCCGATGCCGGAAATAATCTGGGGTTTGTCAAGCCTGTTTGAAATAGCGCTTACCCAGTCTTGTTGATTTGTATCCCATTGCAAATAGTTATTGTCATAAGGAAAACTTGCTATGGAAGGAGCTCCATTGACGTTGAGAAGGGTGTAAGCGTCCATGACATAAAGACCACCATCCTCACCTTGATTCAAAGTATTATAAGTCCATTTTGGTGAAAGGATTTTCACATTGCTCGATTTGTTGTTGTAGCCATTCAAAAGGCCAATTTCATGGGATGCTTGGTAATAAGTGGAAGCCCAAGCAACGCAGGAGCCTAAAGATTTTTGATCGCCGATAGGGGGAAATGAGGGTAAAGTGCTATTGTTAACGGATCTTGGAAGGCTTGTTGCTCTAAGGGGTGCATCATTTGAAATAATGTCCCTTGTAAGGCCTTTTCTGGTCACAAATTCTTCATCTGTTGAGATAGCAGGTGTTTCACTGCTTAAAAGAAGTCCACGCGATTGGTGATACCTATCTATTCTTTGCTTACCCACTTTGTTGGGTCGAACGTGGATAATCTCATCGGTATTGAGTTCGATATCGGCAATTTCTGCTTGGGAGTAGCTTTTTAATCCCAAACCTTTTGTTTCAGATGTATCAGCGTAGAGGTAGGTGGCAGCTATCAAAAAGATAAACCATGAATAAATTGTTCTCATCGCATCTCCTTTATTTGATAAATTCAGGCTTACATTGCGTTTGTAGAATTTAGCATTTAAATTCAATCCTAAATTTTTTAGAGTTGAACAAAAAACTTGGTAAGATGATGGAACTTAGTGAATCTCTTTTTCATTTCAAAAGTCGAAAAGGGCATGAAATTTTTTTGCGCTATCCAAAGTTATCTGATGTGAGGATCATGCATCATTACATCAACAAACTTTCCATAGAACGTACTTATATACGTTTGCAGGGTGAGGAGATTACGATTGAGGATGAACAAAATTACCTCGACAAAGCATTAGGGAAAATTGATGAAAAGCTTGGTGTGATGCTGTTAGCTTTTCATGAGACTGAGTTGATTGGAGTTGCAGAAATCAGCATGAAAGATAGGATTGAAGAGCATGTTGGCGTCCTTGGAATTTCTGTTTCAAAAGAGTATAGAGATGAAGGTATTGGAACTCGGTTTCTGGAATGTACCATTGAACAAGCTATAACAAACATCCCAAAGCTTGCAATTGTTGTTTTGGAAGTCTACGCGGCTAATGAAAAGGGGATACAGGTTTATAAGAATGCAGGTTTTGTTGAATATGGCAGGCTTCCAAAATGTGTTTGTTTTAGAAGTAAATTTATTGACATGATTTATATGGCGAAGCAGGTACGGGCTTTGCCGTAATTGTCTGGGGTCTTTACATTGTTGCTCGCGCTCTGCGCCCTGGAGTTCTGTGCCATAGGGCCTCCGGGGCGCTCCGCGCAAGCAACAGTATGTGAGGTTATCCGAGTGAGGCTACCACAATGCCTCCAGACAAAAAAGCATTAGCAGGAATATTGATAGGCTCTTTGTAGAACCACCGTCCCCACAGATTGCACAAAATAATAACTCCTACTGCAAACAATGGGAATATTATCCCTTTTTCCATAGGTGTTGCATGTGTGGTTGCCAAAAGTAAAAAGAATGTCGATAAACCATTTGCAACTCCACTTAAAGAACCATAATATATTTGATTGGCGCTCAACTTATCGTTACTTTGAAGAAACAACATAGATGCAAATACTAACGCTATCAAGAAAAATCCTGGCATAAAACAGCAATCAGCGGTCGCAGGATAGGCTACGGGAATCAAAAAATGGCTTTGGGGGACGGAGCAAAAAAGCAGGCATCTCCATTGAAAAATTGTTAATATCAATGCCTGCACCACAAAACAGCCTAAAGCATATCCAATCCATCTTTTAGAAACTTTTATTTTTCCAGTGACTCCTGCCCCCAAAAATAATCCACCCAAAACTAATGTCATCCCTACTAATTGATAGGGGGTCACAATAAACCCAAAGGCACTGCCAAATAGCGCAAATAAAATGAGATTGGGAAATATGGAGCTTGCGTTTTGAAAAGCAAAGGTCAAACCGGATGAACCTGTTTGTAAAGCATTTGAAATTAATATCATTAAAACCACATTCAAAAGTCCAGCAAACCCTCCAACAAGAAAGGGGATAATGTCCCAAGCATCAGTGAACAAAGATGGGTTTAAAACCAAGGCACTTAACAATGAAACAGTATAAAAAGTAAAGAGGAAGGCTTTCGGTGAAGTTGAGGAATCTGTGCTCTTTTTATAGAAGTAATTGTTTAAGGCTCCGCTACCTGCGGCTAGGAAAGAAAAAGGTATTGCTGCCATATCGTGCCTCCTTCTCTACTAAAGGGTTAAGAAATGTTCATTATAAAAGCTTTGTTTTTTTTGAGATATCTGTATGTTGGGTTTTAGAACGAAAAAAGGATTTTGAATATGTTCTTGAGAATTGTAATAGCTCTTTTTGCTTTAACATTTATCTTTTCAGGATGCGGTAGAAAGGTTGATCGGCTAGAAAAAAATGAAGAAGGGATTATTTCTAACGGTGTGGGAAAATATGCAGAGGCTTTTAACGCGCATGACACTAATGCAATAGGTGAAATGTGGACTGACGACGGAAGCTATGTCAATATGACCACAAATGAAACATACGAAGGCAAACAAGCCATTAAAGATTACTACACAAAGCTGTTTAACGAAGATGGAGCAGAAAAGATCAAGACAGACATTTCAACAACTTATTCATTAAGTGATATTGAAGCTGTTGCAAAAGGGCTGGCAATAATCACGTTCAAGGATGGAACAGAAAAGAAAGAAGCATTTGTTGCACAATTTATTCAAAGCAATGGAAAATGGCTTTTGCAAAATGTAAGCATTAACGACCTGGAACCCCCTTTGTCCCATTTTGAAAAGCTGAAAGATCTTGATTGGCTTGTGGGAGACTGGATTGACGATGACGATAATATCGACGTAGACTACTCCTATGCATGGGATCAATATAAAAATTTTCTCACACAAAACTTCGCTCTCAGTGTACTCGATCAAGAAGTGCTTACTGGCATTCAAATTATTGGCTGGGATCCTACGCAAGAGTCTGTTAAATCGTGGATTTTCGATTCAGATGGAGGCTTCGGAGAAGCCACCTGGGACAAACAGGATGATACTTGGTATGCAACAGTTAAGTTTACACTTCCACAAGGGGGGGTAGGTTCTGCTATGCATGTTTATAAAAAGATAGATGATAATCTTTATACCTTTTCATCCGAAAATCGAGTTGTCGATGGAAACCTTTTGCCAAACATCGGTCCATTTAAAGTAATACGAGAATGATTGGAGTGTTATGAGAACGGCTTTTAATACATTTTGGTTTCTGACGATCTTTTTATCTGTTGCAATGCTTTCTTATGCTAAGGATGGAGACAAAGGGCGAGATAGAGGACGCAGCGGGGGTGGCGGCGGTAGCGGTAGAGGTCAAGAAAGAAGTGTACAACGTGCCCAAAGAGCACAGCAAAGGGCAGCTAATCGACCCAATGTTCGACAAAGGGACAACCGTCCCAATGTCCGCTCTCCTTCGATGAGTCGTGATAGCGGAAGAAGGCAACAACAAGCCCAACCACAAGTTCAAAGGCAAGCTCGTCAACAGAGACAAGCAAATCAACAGGCTCGTCAAGCAGAAAGACAAGCGGGTCAAAGTAGACCTCAAGTTCAATCTCAACAGTTTAATCGTGACCAAGCAAGGCAGCGATGGGCCCAAAACAGAAGAGAGCAAGGTGCTCGAAGACAGCAACAGGTCAATCAGCAGACTACCGCAAGAAAAGCCGATGATTTCAAGAAAGGTCACAAAGATCGTTGGGACAAAGATAGAAAGTTCTCACACGATACTAGCAGACATCTTAAAAGAAGGTACCCACACTATCACGATTGGTTTTATAACCATGATTGGCATCCACGTTATTGGAGTGACAATGTGAACTGGTGGAGAAGACCTTATTGGAACAATGTCTATACCTGGCTAGGATGGGGCCCATCCTATTATCCTATCTACTACGATAATTACGGCTATCCTATCCAGCTGAATTATGATGTGTCGAATTATGATCAAAGTTACATCGATAATTCTGTTTATCCATCGACCTATCAACAGCCTGTAGTTGCAGCACCTGTCCAAGGTGATTGGCTTCCTTTAGGTGTGTTCGCTGTCGGTTCAACACCACAAGAAGCTGCATATTCCACAATCTTTATGCAACTTGCAATCAATAAACAGGGTGATATTGCTGGAACATACTATAATTCTGCAACAGGCCAATCTTTCGAAATGGATGGGGACATTGATCCTCAAACACAGCTTGCAACTTGGCAAATCTCACAAGGAACATCTCCAGCGATCCTTGAAACAGGTATCTATAACCTCACACAAGATGTTGTGTATGTGCAAGTCACTTTCCCTGGTGGCTCGGTACAGAATTGGACACTAGTTAGGGTCGACGATTCTCCTGATGATGGTATTCAATGATGACGACGATGCTTTTTTTGTACCCATTCGTCCCTAACAGTTAGGACAACGGGAACATAGGCAGCAGGTTTGGCAGTCCATGCGGTGATGTCACCGTAGGCGCTGCCATATTCTTCTTCATTACTAAAGAGGTCGTTAAACCATGCAGACTTGCAACATTCGCTTCCTAAAGAAAATGAAAGTTGTATCCCTCCAGCTGCCACCTTTGCGACACCACTTTTGCCCCTTGTATATGAGCCAAAAAGGCCTACTGTCATCCCGAAAGAATCAAACCAACAAGGATTCCAGTTTAAGGATGCCATGTAGTAGTTATAGGGTGCTCTAAACTGGGCTTCCGCGTCGAATTCAAAGTAGGATAGGAACTTCTGTGAAAAGGCAACACTACCTCCTACACCAATTTTCCTTTTTTTATCTTCGAAGTGGCGATGGTATCGAACATAATCATAGGTAAATGCAGCGGAAAGAAGGCCTCCACACCATACTTCAGAGGTTGCCCCAAGAAATCCGTAACCATTGTTTGAGCCAGAAATTCTCCGCTTTAATTCAAAACGTCTTGTTAATCGGATCGATTTTAAGTGACTGTCAGATGCATGAGAGCACGCAATTCCAAAATCTAGGGACATGAAACGCCAGTTGGGCATGATGATTTGATATTCTGTTCCAATCGAGTATTGAGAATCCCAAGCTCTTTGTTCCCCTGTATAAAAATTGTACTTTAGGTTCTGTGCAAGGTAGTCACCGGAAATTTTGAATCTTTGTGATGGAGAGATATAGGCTCCAATGGATGCACCGCCCCGGAAATTCTTATTTCCTATTTCTCCGTAAAGAGCATAGGCACAACTTTCGAAACAAGGAAGAGGGGACACTGTTAACTGCAAAATTGGAAATAAATTATTCGACGTAGACCCGCAGGCAAATAATTTTAGTCCACTGAAGAGTACTAAAGCAGTTATAACAAGGCGTCGCATAAGAGTTCTCCATATTTTCCAAGAAATGTAGCACAACTCAGTTTGCCTTTAAAGTTATTAAAATTTAATTTTACACAATATATATTGAGGCCTATGTTTAGCCCTGTAAAGATAGGCTTTTTATGCGTAGATGGAATGGCTGGGGAGATGACACTGTCAAGTTTCCGCTCTCCAATTCGATGAGAAAATTTCTTAATTTGCATCTGGGTGAAGCAAAACCACTTGCAGATGCCACCTTGCAAGAAGTTATCGATAAAGTTCCTCAGTCACGCCTACCCAGTCATCCATTAATTAATACGCAGTCCGAAGAGCGAATACGGCATGCATGTGGTCAAAGTGTACCCGATTGGATTTCAATGCGCAGTGGAAATTTTTCCTCCATTCCTGATGGGGTGGCATTTCCTACAGATTCTGATGAAGTTAAAGAGCTTCTTCAATGGGCAGACACAAACAATGTGATTGTTATTCCTTATGGTGGAGGAACTAGTGTCGTTGGACATCTTACATTCAATGATCCCACACGACCTTGCCTTTCTCTTTCCTTGGAAAAAATTAATGGCCTAATGGATCTGGATCGCGAGTCTCTACTTGCACGTTTTGGTGCAGGAGTTCGCGGTGTCGATCTTGAAAAAGCTTTGTCACCCCATGGGTTTATTTTAGGGCATTATCCCCAATCATTTGAGTATTCTACCCTAGGTGGTTGGGTAGCAACGCGTTCATCGGGACAACAAAGTTTGCATTACGGTCGTATTGAGCGGCTCTTTGCCGGTGGAAAAGTGGAAACCTTAAAAGGGACTCTTGATTTACCTGTATTTCCTGCATCTGCGGCAGGTCCGGATGTTAAAGACTTTATCCTTGGATCGGAAGGACGTTTTGGAGTTATTACAGAAGCGATTGTCAAGGTGAAGCCTAAACCTGAGTTCGAAGAATTTCGTTCCTATATGTTTTCAAATTGGGAACAAGCCCAGGAGGCTGTAAGGGATTTATTAAAAGCGTCGCTGCCTCTCTCGATGGTCCGGCTTTGTAATGCAAAAGAAACAGAGGCTCAGATGTTACTAGCAGGCCACCCTATGTTAGTTTACCTCTTAAATAAATGGTTGAAGTTTAGAAAAGTGGACTCAGGCAAATGCCTGTTAATCCTTGGTTTTACAGGGTCAAAGGAGATTTGCCAACTTGAAAAAAATCAAGTAGCTAGAGTGTTCAAGAAATTTAAAACAGTTTCTTTAGGTTCCTCTATGGGAGAAAAATGGAAAAGCAAAAGATTCCAGGTTCCTTACTTGAGGGAAAGTCTTTGGGAAGCAGGTTATGTTGTGGATACTTTAGAAACAGCCTGTATTTGGCCTAAGGTCAATGGAATGGTCTTTGCAATTGAAAATGCTTTGGAACAAGGACTCAGAAGTATCAATGAAAAGGTTTATGCATTCACCCATCTTTCCCATTTATATCCCCAAGGTTCGAGCGTCTATACAACTTATATCTATCGTGTCGGCTCTACATATGAGGAAACATTAAATCGTTGGAAACAATTAAAAACTGCTGCATCAAAAGCAATTGTCAAAGAAGGCGGGACAATTAGTCACCAACATGGAGTTGGGAAAGACCATAGACCTTACTTAGTTGAGGAAAAAGGGAAAATTGGAATTGAAGCTATTGAAAGTTTGGGTAATTACTTTGATCCCAACCATTTACTTTCACCAGGAAATCTATTTGAAGGTTAACAATGTGGACTAAAGCCTGGAGACATAATGTTCTGAAAGAGATCTCAAAAAAATGGGATATTCTTATTATTGGCGGTGGAATCACTGGTGCTGGCATTTTCAATGAAGCATCAAGAAATGGGCTTAGCGTCTTATTGGTTGACGAGCATGATTTTTGTTGGGGCGCTTCCAGCCGTTCTTCAAAGATGATCCATGGAGGCATAAGGTATCTGTATCAAGGGAATATTATTCTCACACAACATGCTGCAAGAGAAAGGGAGTTCCTGATCAAAAAATATCCTGGACTCATTGAACCTTTAAAATTTGTACTTCCTATTTATAAAGGAAGAAAACCCTCTAAGTTTTTAGCGCAGACTGGAATTATCCTCTACGATCTACTGGCGGGGAAATGGAACCATGGATTTTGGGATACGCATAAGGTTGAAAGGGAGATTCCTGGACTTGATCAGCACGATTTAAAGGGAGCGCTTCACTTTGAGGAAGGTACGACCGATGACGTGCGACAGGTCCTCCGATTGTTGCATGAAGGGACAAATTTTCAGTGTGCTCCTTTGAACTACATTGGAGTAACCAAACTAATAAAAGATAATGGGAAAGTTGCTGGAGCAATTTTGCACGATAAAGTGAGTGGAAATACCTTTGAAGTGAGAAGTAAGCTCGTTATCAATGCCACAGGAGCTTGGGCAGATGATTTAAGGCAGCAAGTTTCTCGAAAGCCTCAGATGAGACCTCTGAGAGGCAGCCATATGATTTTTCCTTCTTATAAAATTCCTGTGAAACATTGCATTACTATGTTGCACCCTAAAGATGGTAGGCCAGTGTTCGCGTATCCGTGGGAAAATATTACTCTTGTAGGTACGACGGATCTAGATCATAAAATCAGCTTGTCAACAGAGCCTTATATTACTTCTCAAGAAATTGATTACCTTATGACTGCTGTCAACATACTTTTCCCAGAGTTGTCAGTAACGAAGAATGATGTCATCTCCACTTACGCTGGTGTAAGACCGATTGTAAGCAGCGGGCATGATGACCCATCAAAGGAGAAAAGAGACTATGCCATCTGGGACGAAGAAGGGTTGTTAACGGTGACTGGGGGAAAGTATACAACATTTAGAATCGTTTCTAGAAAAGCCCTTAAAGCTGCAAGTAAAGCGCTTCCGGACTTCAAACTTTTGCAGGAAGAAAAAATTTCAGAGATCGAACTGCCTGAATTGTCTAGTAGACATATTTCCGATAAGAATTTAAAGAGAATTCTTGGGTATTATGGAAGGGATGCATTAAGGGTTATTGAAACTTTCAAAAAAGAAGATCTACAACCCATTGATGGAACTCCTTTACTGTGGGGAGAACTCACATGGGCAGCTAGAAGTGAATCTGTCATTCATCTCGATGACCTATTATTAAGAAGAACACGTGTAGGTTTGCTATTACCCAATGGTGCACAAGCTTACTTGGATCGTGTGGGAGAAATTTGCAAAAAGGAGCTCGAGTGGTCAAAAGAAAGGTGGGAATTGGAAAAATCCCACTACTTAAAGCTTTGGAGTAAACATTATAGCATGCCCGAAAGACAACTTGAGCATCAGCATGCCATCCACTAATGATCCTTGGGTCCTTTCCCTGGATTGCGGAACTCAAAGCGTCAGGGCTCTAATCTTCGACATTAAAGGAACTCTTGTTGCTAAAACAAAGATTGCTTTGCAGCCTTATTTTTCAGACAAACCTGATTGGGCAGAACAAGATCCAGAATACTTTTGGAGGCAGCTTTGTGAAGCTTGTAATCAACTCTGGAAATTACAACCTTCTGCAAAAGCAAATCTGATTGGAGTTACCTTAACGACACAACGCAATACCGTTATTCATGTGGACAAGGATGGAGAACCGCTCAGACCTGCTATTGTGTGGCTCGATAAAAGAAAAACTGAAAATCTTCCTTCCCTTGGAATCATTCGCTATCTCTTCAAAGCCATGGGTCTTAATGAGGTCATTCATAATTATCGTACAAATGCAGAATCTAATTGGGTCTCGCAGCACCAGCCGGAAATATGGGAGAATACGCATAAACAGCTATTGTTATCTGGATATCTTAATTTCAAGTTGTGTGGAAAGTTCATAGATTCTGCTGCGAGTCAAGTAGGATACCTTCCATTTAACTATAAGAAAAAAGTATGGGCCTCCTCATGGGACTGGAAATGGTCACTGCAAGCTTTGACAAAGGAAAAGCTTCCTGAAATCGTACCTGCGTGTTCAATAATGGGTACAATTACAAAAGATGCTGCTGAACAAACCGGAATTCCAGATGGATTGCCTTTGGTCGCTGCGGCGGGAGATAAAGCCTGCGAAACATTAGGGTCAGGATGTATTCATCCCCCTCAAGGATCCATTAGCTATGGAACATCCGCGACTTTCAACGTATGCAGCACGAAATATGTCGAGTTATTTGGATATTTTCCACCCTATCCAGCTGCATTTCCTGAAGGATATAATAATGAGTATCAGATCAATCGCGGATATATGCTCATAAAATGGTTCATCGATGAATTTGGTGCGGAGGAAATTCAACAAGCTTATCAAAGAAAAATGTCTGTGGAATCTGTCTTGGATGAAAAAATTAAAAACATCCCACCTGGTAATGAAGGGTTAATTTTGCAGCCTTATTGGTCTTCCAGTTTCAGTATCAAGGAAGCGAACGCAAAAGGAGCGATCATTGGTTTTAAGGATAACCATAAGAAGGAACACATCTATAAAGCTATCATTGAAGGAAACGCTTACAGTTTGAAGGAAGGGATGGAAATTGTCCAAAAAGCCACAGGAGTTCCCGTGACAGATCTCAGAGTTTCTGGAGGTGGCTCACAAAGTGATATTGTGATGCAAATCACAGCGGATATTTTTGGATTGCCTGTATGGAGACTGCACACTCATGAAGCTACGGGTTTAGGGGCTGCTATTTGTACTGTTGTAGCATTACATCAGTACAAATGGATTGAGGATGCAGTGAAGGGAATGGTTCACTTAGGCAAAAAATTTGAGCCTGATCCAAAAGCCCAGAAAATATACAAAGAATTGTATGAAAGTGTGTTTAAGGCTATGCTTCCACAGCTTCAGCCATTGTACAAACAAATCGATGTGATCTTGTCGATATAAAATATTTAAGAAAATTTGGCGCTGGCGCGATAGCGCCCTGGAGTGCCGTGCCAATGGTACAGCTCTAAACCAACATTGCCTAAGCATGAGTCCATAGCCCTTGATTATTAATCCCTACCAAAGAGCTGTCATTGGGCACAGCACTCCAGGGCGCTATCGCGCGAGGAGAGGATTTTTAACTTCCAAAAAGGACGAGGGGTTTTTGACCTCCTACAGCTTCCGGAACTTTACCTTCAGTAAGAGCAATGTTTGGATAAACGGTAATTTTCTTGAGGTTTACAGCAGGGTTTCCGGGGCTTGGAATGAAATCAGAATCGTTTCTTTTTTCTCTTATATACTCTTTTAAAGCCTCAAGTTCGTAAGTGAAACCATCTTCAATACAGAAGTAAGCCTGTACAAAAGGCTTCTTAGTAATTGGGCAGTTCACAAAATCCTTGGAGGCATATCTTACGAGTGTTGGAGTTTGTGTTAGCGGTGTTGTATCCTGCCTGTTTGGACTACGACCTGGATTATATAACATTTGTTGCTTTATGCTTTCCAACTCATAGGTATGGCCATCTTCAGCAAAAAAGCAAGGCTCTGCCAAATCCTTTAATAGATCTTGTGAAATAGCACACTTATAGTCGTTTTCATTATATTTTAAGTCATCTTTAATTTCCCAAGTTTGATGAGCAAATTGATGATCTAAATGCTTTTTCATTTCATTTGCTAGCTCTGCAATTTCTCTTGCCCTAGCATCAGCTTGTTCCCTTGCTGTTGCAAGAATTGCATTAGCAAGGTCTTGATCGTTTTGTGCCCCAACGTTTTGCCTTTGAAAATTTTGGTAAAGTTCAACGGCCACAGGCAATAAAATTCTTTGCGCTACGGCGAGTTGCATTTCCGAACGGTCTAAAATAGAAGCTCTGCTCGAAATCCATTCCTGAAGATTCAATCCTTGATTGGCCCTTTGTAGTAACTGAGGTTGTAAATTTGGATTCCGTCTTACAATAACAAGATCAAAAGATGCTCTTAAAAGACTTTCAAGGTCATTCGCTGGTAGGTCTCTATCAGCTGCCTGTGTGTTTATTGCATCTTGTAAACTTCTTGTTGCAACTTCAGAGCTATTTCTTTTTTGAGAAGAGTTAAAAAAGATGCGCGTACTAATCAAACCCATTCCAACAACCGTCAAAGGAATCCCTGCTCCCAACAAGCCAATTTTTATTGTTGTTTTTGGGATGTAATTCTGCGCGACTAGAGCTATTGTTCCAATAACAATCAAAGAAACGCTTGTAATGAGTAAACCTTTTTTAGCGTTGGATGATGACCTCTCTGTCAGGCCAACTGCATCACAAATTTTTATGGGGCTTGGAAGACATCCTCTGATACTAGACATTATAACCTAATTCAATAAATTTTTTTATCCTTTCTTAGTTTAAAAAGCTATAAATATTTATTGTGACAAGTAAGCTTCTGATCATTTAAATCAGTGCAGCTATTAAATGAAAAGCAATAAAGGATGATCCAGCAATGGAAATAATGCCGAATATGATTCCGATAAGTAAGAAGAGTCCATCATCTTCAATGAGCCCGATACTAGTGAGAAGTATGGGCCAAGAATAGGGCATATTGCTAAATGGAATTGGAATGGGTAAAGCCAAAAGTAATGCTAGAAACGGGATCAATAAGTAACCTAAATATCTCACATAGGAATTAAGGCTGACCGCAAGCCAGCGAGGTTTAATGAGTGGCTTGAGTTTTTTAGTAACTTTGAGGCCAGACTCTGCAATTGCCTTTAGGGTATCTTGTCCAATTTCCTTTTCTTTGTATTTTTTTGGAAGCAATAAAGGAATTCCAAATAGGATCTCAAGTGCGAGAAATCCGATCAGTAAACCGAAGGGCAAAGAAAGGCCTGGAATAGAGATGGGAAAAATAAAAGGAATGCAACAGATGCCTATCAAAATTAAGCGTGTCCTTCCTGAGAAAATTTCCAAGAGCTCTTTAATAGAGATAGGACCTTGATTGGACTTATCGAGTAGATAAGTAAAGCTTTCTTCAAGGTTACGTGTGGGTCTAATGAGTCTTAGTTTCATGTTTTATTCATAGAGGCGATGAGGAAGGATGAAGTCAGAATACAGAATACAGAAGCCAGAATATTGTTTTTTCTTCTGACTTCCGACTTCATCCTTCATCCTTCCTCTTCCGTCGCCTTCTCTCTGTGCACTCCGTGGTTAATTATTCTGCGGCTCGTTTTGCAAACAGTTGGGTAAGATACCATTCGCCGCGTGTGTTTTGGACGATGCCTACGCCTGTTTCGTTGTAGTCTCCGAGGATATTTTTACGATGGCCAGGACTTTCCATCCATCCTTCTACAGCAACTTTTACAGGATCTTTATAGTTAAAATTGGTTGCGACGTTTTCTCCAAAACGATACACGAAACGGTCGCTTTTAAGGTTTTTTGAACGTCTATCGAATCCATCGTGTCCAAATCCACATTTTTTCTCTGCCATGTTAAGGCAATGGCCTCTGGATATTTCGCAGAGTTGGTGCCAAATTTCTAAGGGGGGAAGATTATGCTTAGCGCGTATTTGATTAATCATGTCGACAGTTCGATATTCCATGTCGAGGTAATATTCAGATTGGGAAGTTCTAAGAGATGCGGCAAAGGCAGGAAATGGAAGGATTTGTATGCAACAACACGTGAGAAGTAATGTAAATAATTTTTTCATGCAACGACCCTTTTTGTAAAAAGGTCATCATAGAATATGGGCAATTATGTGGAAAGGGTGAAGGAAAAGAAGAAAAGGATGAGGTCAGAAGTCAGAATACAGAAGATAGAAATCAAAATATTGTTTTCTTTTCTGTCTTCCGACTACTGTATTCTGTACTCATCCTTCATTTCTTCTCAATGGCAGATGATTCCTTTTTTCCCGTTGTTATAATCTTCGACAAGCTCCAGCATTTCGAGAAGTTCATCTAAGTTTTCGGAATGCTGTAGCGATTCAGGAATTGTAGGATCCACGCGATTGATATATTGGAACAAAAAGGAACTGTGAGAGACCATAAATTTTGGGGGCTCTGCAATATAGTGATTGCGTCGTTTCTCTGTTACTGAACTTAAGTCGTTAGTGTTTGTTACTTTATGGTGAACTGATTCAAAGAACTCTCGGGTACCACCATCATTCCACGGCTCACTAAAGGTGGCGTCAGGATAAGGCTTCCAAATACATTTTAAAGGGCGCTCAACTTTATCTCTGTTGACATACCCATGGACACGATGCCTTGGACTCCAAAAGACTTGCCCTGGTTGAAGCGGAATAAGATGAACTGTCACTTGAGTCCCACCTTCAAAACTAGGAGCCTTTTTTTCATCCAAGTAATCCTCAGCTGCTGCGAAAATTGTTATTCCACCTTCTGGGGCATAAAACCATTCAGCTACATAGTGATGCATATGGGCTGGAGGTCCTTTTCCTGGAGGAATCGTAACGTAAGTCATTGTAAATGCATGCCCATCTTTTTCTAATGTGGAGTAACTAAAAAGTTCTCCATGTGGGATCAAAAATGAGTAAGTCGCCGATTGTTATTGTTGGAGGAGGAATTGGAGGGCTCACAACCGCCCTAGCATTAGCAAAAAAAGGAATTCATTCCCTTGTTTTGGAGCAGGGAAAACAGTTTAGAACTTATGGTTCAGGAATTCAATTTTGCCCCAATACTTTTAAGGTGATTGATTATTTGGGGATCATGCCCAAGTTTGTTGAGATTGCAATATTTCCTGAATACTTATGCTATGTGGATGGTCTAACAGGAAAGGAATATGTTAGGCTCCCGCTCGGAAAAACCATTGAAGAACGATTTAAATATCCTTTTGGGTTTTTCCATCGCGAGCATGTGATGAAGGCTTTTTATGAAGCCTGTCAGAACTCTCCTTTTATCAAGCTGATCGCCTCTGCAAACGTTGTGAAAGTATGGGAAGAGAACGATAAGCCTTATGCAATGACTGACCAAGGGGAAAAGTACGAAGGGGAGCTTCTGATCGGTTGCGATGGTCTGTGGTCTGTTGTCAGAGCCTATATCAAGGAAGGGCAAAAGGATCCTTTGAGAGTATCTTCACAGTTGATTTATAGAGGTGTAGTTCATAGAGATAAAATGCCTAAAAATCTAGAGTATGAAAGCATCGTTCACTTTGCTCGACCCAATGCGCACTGTGTTTTCTATCCCATCGGCAACGATGGATATTTTAACATTAGCGCAATATTTCAATCAGACAGGATCCCTGACCCGCATGAGCACGAGGGAAACAAAAAGGAATTATTAAGCTGGTATGAAGGTTCCATTCCAAAGGTGATGGAGCTAATTAATTCGGTCAATTGTGAAAGGATTTGGTCATTAAATGATCGTGATCCTGTCAGAAACTGGAGCCGTGGAAGAATTACTATGCTTGGGGATGCTGCACATCCTACCTTGCCCTATTTAACCTCAGGGGCAGGGATGGCCATAGAGGATGCAGTAGTTATAGCTGAAAAGATTCAGAAACATGGAAAAGACTTTGAGAAAGCCTTTAAAGAGTATGAGGATGAAAGATATTTACGCACAGCCTATGTACAGCTATTTTCTAGAGCGTATGGCGATGTCCATCATTGTAGTGGAGTTGCTAGAGAGCTTCGAAATAATCTTCTTTCCAAAAGATCTGTTGAAGATAACTACAACTGGGTTTCATTCCTCTATAGCGGGATAAATATATAGTTTATGCTGCGGTTTCCTTATCAATATAAATGAACTCCAGAATAGTGCCATAGGAGGCATCAAGTTCATAATAGAAAACAGTTGATTTTTCATAGGGATTGACAATAGGCTTACTTTGCATGAAAGCAGGCATCTTAATGTGAGAGTCGTTCATTATTTCTTGTAGAATTTGTAGGGATTCATAATCTTTAAGTCTTATTCCGATGTGGTTTCCATATCTATTCCTAATGAGTTCCTCTACAACTTCGCCGTTTAATTCAGCCAGAAACATCTCGATCGCTTGATGTGCAGAATTATAGCTCTTGAAAATCATAGTGGGTATCTCATTTCGATCTAATAACTCTCCCAAAAGTTTGGATATCACCATGCTTGGGAAAATTTTTGATTCGCTATTAAATCCGTAATCGACACTTTTTTGTTCTAAAGAATTAATATCAAAATAATTAGGAACAATAATGCCGATGTGATCAATAGAGCTGATTATATGTTCTATTTCAAGTAAGTTATTGAATGTAAAATACTCACGAAATAAATCTATATAATTTTCTTTAGGAGCGCTTAAAAGTCTATTAATATTAAAAAAGGTGTGGTCAGGGGCGCTCCCTCTTGAGTTGTGGATAAGATTATAGTTTAATTTGTCGAAAAGCTTGACTAATTGGGGCTTTTTGATTGTTTTCATAAGTTCCCTTAGATAGCTTAAAGCTGTATCTTTATTAATAATAACAAAAAATCAATTAAAATATTTATTTGCATATTAATTAGTTGAAATTATAATAAATTTAATGGCCATTAACTATTTCAGAATACTAAAAGCTTTTATCCACTAGAGGTCTAAATGTTGTTTTCTGAATTTTCAAAAAGGCATATTATCGCAGGCCCTTGTGCTCTAGAATCTAGGGACCAATTAAAAGCGTCCGTTAAATTTCTCAAATCGGTGAATATAAAAATGGTACGTTCCTGCCTCTGGAAACCGCGCACCCGTCCGGGCTGGGATGGAATTGGAGAAGATGGCGTGGATATGCTTTTAGAAGAATCGTTGCAAGAGGGTTTAATCCCTGCCACAGAAATTCTTAATTCAGATCATGCGAGAGCAATCGTTGAGGGAGTCGAAAGAATTGACCCAGAAGCTACGGTTGTTTTATGGCTTGGAGCCAGGAATCAAACCCATTTTGAACAGCGCAAAATAGGTCAACTTTTAGCGGCTGGACCAAAAAACATCCATCTCATGTTTAAAAATCAAATGTGGGAAGATATTAATCACTGGATGGGGATTGGCGAGCATATCATGAATGGAGGATTTCCAAAAGAAAGACTCAGCACTTGCCATAGGGGATTTGTTCCAAATAAATTTGTAGATAATAGGCTAAATCTTCGAAATATACCCGATTTTGAAATGTCCATGATAGTGAAAGAAAAGCTTGCAATCCCTATGTTCTTCGATCCATCCCATATAGGAGGATCCCCCGAAAATATCACTTTACTAGCAGAAATATCGTTATATTTCGATTTTGACGGCTACTTAGTCGAAGTGCACCCCTATCCTGAAAAAGCACTTACCGATTCAAAACAGCAGCTTTCCTATAAGCAATTTGAGGAGTTTTTGAAAATTATCGAAAGCTTGGATGAGGTAGCTCCGAAAAACACTTCAAAAGAACTTTTATCATCTCAGGTGTGTGGCTCGTAAAATTGCAAATTCTTAGCAGTTTATCTCCCATGGGTCCATAGGAATGCCCTAGGTCAAAATGGGCACTTTCTGCTTTCTGGCGCCATTTATTGGCATCATCGACGATAAATAGGGTACTAATGATGGACTGCCAACGGGTATCCTTTACATAGGGTTCCCAAAAAAGGTCAGCTTCATAAAGAAGTTTGGCCTTTTCTCTTGTTTCTTTTTCAATCTGCTTGAGGTCCCATTTTTCCATAAGTTTTGCCAAAAGGGCAATTTCTA
The DNA here is from genome assembly GCA_039806825.1 of Parachlamydiaceae bacterium. GTDB lineage: Bacteria > Chlamydiota > Chlamydiia > Chlamydiales > Parachlamydiaceae > JBDHQB01. The sequence goes on from JBDHQB010000005.1 coordinate 133,441, forward strand.
GAAGATTGGGCGTTTCATAAATTTGGTAGATCTGCATAAGGTCTTCCATGATACTAAAACGGTGCCAAGCAGGAATCTTTTTTTTGAGTTGTTGTGCTCTTTCAAAGGCTTTGGGACTTACGATAAGGTATCCTAGACCTGTCGGCATGGCTAAGCATTTTTGCACAGATCCTAGCCATAAGTCGCCGAGGGACCAGTCCATTTCCATTCCTCCAAAAGAGGAGCAAACATCAACGGCTATCAATTTATCTGGGTTTTCTTTACGAATTGTACGCATCATATCCCAGGGCCACATAATACCGTCCCTAGTATCGTTGTGTGTAATAGCGATGAGCTCAGCGTCTTTGGGAATATTGGCCTTTGAAATATCCACCGGTTGTCCTGATGGTGTTTCATAGGCAGTGACTTTAGGAATTAGTTGTTGAGTGGATTCATAGAAACGCTTGGAAAACTCTCCGCATACAAAATGAAACGAATGTTCTTTCACACAATTTTGAATGACTGTATCCCAGCGATCGTAGAGGAATTTTGGTAAAAAATATGGTAGTCTTTAGGAATTCCCATATTTTTTCTCATTCCTTCTATGGCTTTTTCGCTGACTTCAGAAAATTTTTTACTTCTATGGGAAGTTGAGAGGAAGCCGCTGTCAACTATTTCTTTTATGAATCCCAATGTTTTTTCAGAGGTGTGAGTTGGACCTGCGCAGAAAGAGATAGTTTTTTCAGCCATAAAGAACCTCCTGGACGTGTAAATTAATTTTTATAATATTTCTCAATAAATTGAAAGTGGAAGTTTTAATTAATATCTGATGCACTTTTAAAGTAAACTTAATTAAATTAAACTATGCAAGTAGATCATTTAAATAAAAACTATTCAAAAAAAAGAAATAAACGCAGCTTTTACAATTCAACGTTTTCTTCGGCGTTCTTGGAAAAGTCAAGGCAGAAGATTTGCTACTGCAAATCCGGATGCTCTCACAGCCCTTGCAAAAAGATCATTTGAAACACTTGGGATCAATACGCTTAATATAAATAGCAACCATAGCATGCCCGCAGACAATCAATTGATTGGCGTGATATTTCATCCAGACAGCAAGGGATTTGCGCGTTTTATTCGTTTCGTTAATAAAGAAGATCAGAATGAGGAAACAGAAAGTTTAAAATTAATTTCTGCTTTGAGCCTGACAGATGCTGTGTTCAAATCTGAAATGGTTTTGCAATTTTATTTGCATAACTCAATCTGCACCACCTTATCACCCGTTTTGGATACTGCAATAAAATTTAAAGCTCATCCCCATTCAGCTTTTATAGATCTTCTTCATGCTCCTATGACCGATGGATCACGAATTAACTGGCAAAGAGTTAATGAAAAGAAAAGGGAATTAAGGTGTTTGGTGGATCGTTTGATGCCTCGAGTGATTGAGGCTGTTAAAGTGATAGCTCAATATAGTTCAGCAAGAAAACCTTATTTTACTGAAGATCGGTCTGATCCTAGAAAATTCATCGGTTTAAGTTGCTGTGGTCCAACTGCAAGAACACTTGCGATCCTGTTATTAGCAAATGGAGTTCATGCGGAGGAAGCAGGTACTAGATTCTTTGACCATGATTTTGTCGTTATCCCTACAACGCTAGGAATAGATTTGTATATTGATCCTACTTATAAGCAATTGTTCAACCGCATGGAAAGACAAACAGAACTTTATTGGTATAAAGAACCTCCTTATTTGCTTGGGACTGTTAAAGATTTCAAAACATTTTACCAAACACATCGTAAACTCAAAGACCCTTTTCAAGGCCATTATTGGATTCGATCGAAATCTGAGTTCAATAATAGTGATCTAAAAGAAGCATTAAGAATGGTTCTCGATGAGAAATTCGCAAGAGAGCTCGATGAAAATGCTGAGGGAAAAATCATCAAACGATTTTTACTTCCTCATGAAATAGGCACGCTTAAAAAATATAATTTCAATTTTAGCTCCACATTAGCTCCTAAAAGCGGAGCAAGAAATTTTTTCCCTTTAGAAACATTTGTTAGATTAGGTTTAAAGCCTTATATTGAAAAATTTCTCCATCATTACGATGTAAAAAATCCACTTAGGGAAGGTGATCTTTCTTTTGCAGATTATAAGGTTATTACAAGCGTATTTGTTCTTTGCGGTCATATTTTAAGGGAACATGGGTATGAAGTGCATATGAGAGGAAATTGCACCAATCTAGAATACTTTTACCATTTAAGTGTGAAGGATTCTTCTGGTGTGGAACAAATTCTTGTTCCCCTAGTCGGAAGCGTTTTAGCTATATTTGGGATGAAGACATCAACAACCGATAAAAGTCCACATGCTGATCAATTTTTATTAACCAATAAGGCCGGTCTTGAAAATATAATAAAAATTGGTCTTAGGGATAGAGAAAAGGAGCTTTATCCCTCTGGCTTTAAATTGGCATCAAGTTTTGTTGATACTGATGATGTTCTCAAAGAATTTGAAACGTTTCGCGAAGATTCACACAATCTCGGAAATTCCTATCATATGAATGCAGCACAAGCAATTATCTATGAATCTCAATTTTCAGGTGAGATGAATCGATATTTCTCTTCTTAGGGAATGGCTTCGGAGTACATTTCACCTTTTAAGCCCATATAACTGACCGTTCTTTTTGACATATCGACGATATATTTGTAGACACCGTTATTAGCGATCCCATTCAGAAACTGAGGGTAATCTGTTTTTCCAGCTTGATGGATACGAAGCACGGATTCTACTCCGGAGCTGTTGAAAGTTTTTGCTACCTTTAATTCTTTATGTCCTTGAACCTCTTCAACAAAAGTCTTGCCACCTCCGAGATAGGTCGTCTTATGCTGGGCAATTTCCACTTCGTAAGACTCAACGCCGGCATCCTTTAAAGCATTAAATGTCTTAGAATAAGTCCATTGCTCTTCTTTTGATATCTTTGAAATCTTCTGGATCTTTCTCGTGTCCATCGCTTTATTGCCCTGTATATCGTGAATAAATGATAACAAAATTTTCGCTAATTTTATATATCAAGATCAAATAAGTCTAGCAGGGAGTTAGCAATGGGATACGATCCAGGAAGGTACGACGATAGACAAGGCGGAGGTTATAATCAAAGACCATCGCCATTCAGCCAAATTAAAGGTCGACTAATCTTGGCTTTGCTGATTGCAGGCATGGGCTGGTGCGTATGGATGAACCAAGTGGAAGTTAATCCTGTGACTGGTAAAAAACAGCACGTGGCGATTACCCCAGAACAAGAAATTAAGTTGGGGTTGGAGTCAGCACCGCAGATGTCGCGTGAGATGGGAGGAGTATTACCTGCAACAAATCCCAAATCTGAAGAAGTTGAAAGGATGGGACAATATATTGTTATTCACAGCACGGCAGCGAAAAGTCCTTGGAAATTCAAGTTCCATTTATTAGCAGACACACAAAACGTCAATGCTTTTGCTCTTCCTGGAGGTCAAATTTTTATTACGCTTGGCTTGCTGGATAAATTGCAGACAGAAGCGCAACTGGCAGGAGTCCTAAGTCACGAAATTGGACATGTGATCGAAAGGCATACAGCGCAACAAATGGCGACGACTCAATTTGGTCAAATGCTTGTGCTTGCAGTAGGAAGCGCGATGGGTGGAGGAGCAGGTGGTACTTCCGATCCGACGCAGATTGCGAACATGGTGAATCAGATTATTCAGTTAAAATATAGCCGCGGCGATGAGTCGCAAGCGGATGAATGGGGTCTTAAGTTAATGCAGGAATCAGGATTTGATCCTTATGCAATGATCCAAGTGATGAAGATATTAAAGGCTGCAAGTGGAGGAAGAGGTGATGGGACTCCGCAAATATTCCAAACCCATCCAGATCCCGATTTAAGAATTCAACAGATTGAAGCTTATTTGAAGGCAAATCCTCCCAATCCGGGACTAACCGAGGGAAGGAACTTGCACGATGTATATCGGCGTTCCGGCTATGATGAAAAACGTGATCAAACTCAACCTGAAGGTGAGGATCCTATGAAAATCCTTCAGGATTGGCTGGAAGGGAAGTATCAGTAAACAAATTGCTGCAATTTGTATTATCCTTCGTTGTGGTGGTGTAGGGGATCATCCTTATCTGAAATAGGTGAGGTAATTAAGCGCGCTCTACGTCTATTAATAATATAAAGATAAAACCACTGGATCATCACCAATAGCTTATTGGAAAAACTGATTAAAAAGGCGATGTGGATAAAACACCACGCTAGCCATGCAAAATAGCCTGATAGCTTCATATTTCCAATGACAGCAACAGCTTTAGCTTTTCCGATCGTTGCCATCATCCCTTTATTAAAATAAATGAAAGGTTTCCTGTTTTCAGGTTTAATTTCATCCCTAATTATTTTTGCAACATACTTTCCTTCTTGCATAGCTGCAGGGGCTATACCAGGAACAAGTTCTCCATTTTTGTCGAGAACATGTGCTGCATCTCCAATCACAAATATATCGGGATAATCCGGAATGCTTAAGTCTGGATTGACTATGGCCCTTCCAGCTCTATCCAGGGGGATATTAAGAGTTCTCATAATTTCAGGCACCTCATTTCCAGCTGCCCAAAAAATATTTGGGCTTTCCAGAAAATGATCTCCTAACCAAACGCCATCTGAGGTCACTTTGTTCACACAGGTATTCAGCAGAACCTCAACACCCAACTTTTCTAAGTCCTTTTTTGCTTTTTCAGTGAGGCTATCGGGATAGCTTGGCAATACATGTCCGGTGCCTTCAATCAAGTAGATTTTTGTTTGTTCAGGCTTGATATTTCTAAAATTCCTCACAAGAGTTTTCCGTGCAATTTCAGCAATGGCCCCTGCCATTTCTACACCGGTTGGACCTGCTCCAACAATGATAAACCGCATAAAACGTTGAGCATCTTCTGGATCGTCACTACGTTCAGCACGTTCGTAGCTGAGGATAATTTTTTCTCGTATTTTTAAAGCATCATTGAGCGTTTTAAGTCCTGGTGCATATTTTTCCCATTCAGTGTTATTAAAATAGGAGTGTGTTGATCCAGGAGCGAGGATTAAATAATCATAAGAAAATCTATCTCCATTTTGTGCAAATACGGCTTTGTTTTCTTTATCGATTCTAGCAATATTCGCTAGCAGAATTGTGATATTCCTTTGTCGTGCAAAAACTTGTCGAATGGGTATTGCAATATCTGCAGGGGAAAGCGCAGCGGTAGCAACTTGATAAAGCAAGGGTTGAAATAGGTGGTGGTTAGTTTTATCAAGTAGTAAAATATTGACATCTGCTCTTCTCAAGGCTTTTGCAGCATTTAATCCTCCAAAACCTCCACCAATGATGACTACTTGCTTTTTGTCAGTCATAGAACAGATCCCATTCATTAATAATATTTTAAATCTAAAATTATTAATTTTTCATATAGAAAAAGCACATCTTCTCCTTATTTAATCCATTTATGCTAAAACAAAAACAGAAATAAGCAGGTGATTCCTTGGAAGAGACTAAAATAAAAAATCGTAAAGCTCGTTTAGCATTAGATGCTTGGAAAAATGGGCTTAAGAAAAATCCCTACGATATCGATACCGATTTTAAGCATTCTGTGGGGCTTTACCTAAAAGAGAAATATTCTGTTCTTGACCGTGAATTATCACAATTCGCTGAAAGAACTGTTCAGGAATTGGAACCTTTGGTCATTGAGAATAACCTTACACAGAACTTACCGAGAATAGATCGCTACGACGGTATAGGGAATTTAATAGAAAAGGTTGTTCATCATCCTTCTTATGAAGCTTCAGGAAATATCATTTACAGCTCTAAATTACTGGAACGAATGTCGAAGCCTGGCGGTTTGTTGGAAGCCCTAACCTTTATGTTTTTATCGTCTCAGGCAGGGGAAGCGGGTCACAACTGTCCCATCGCATGTTCAGCGGGGATTATACGTGTCCTTCAAAGAACAGAGAATATTCCTCAGCGCGAACATTTTATTAAAAAGTTGATCGCTGACTCCTATACAGATAATTGGACAGGTGCACAATTTCTTACAGAAGTTCAAGGCGGATCTGATGTAGGAGAAAATGCTACCGAAGCTAAAAAAGGGGAAAGTGGTCTCTGGAAAATTTCAGGAGAAAAATGGTTTTGTTCAAATGCAAATGCTGAGCTTATTTTGATGACGGCACGTTTTGATCCATCTGTTCCTGGAACAAAGGGATTGGGATTATTTCTAGTGCCTGCCCTGTTGGAAAATGGGGAAAGGAATTCATACACATTGCGAAGATTGAAAGATAAAATCGGAACACGCTCAATGGCGTCTGCAGAAATAGACTTTCATAATGCCATTGCATTTCCTATTGGAGAACCTTCGGAAGGGTTTAAAATTGTGATGGAAAATGTCCTGCATATTTCGAGATTATTTAATACCTTTTGTATGTTAGCGATGGCAAGAAAGGCCCTGCGTATTGCTGAAACTTATGCAAAACATAGAGTAGCCTTTGATCAGCCGATTTTGAATTATCCATTAGTTAAAGACAATCTTGCAAGGATAAGAGCAGAAAATACTGCCTTGCTTGCATCCATTTTTGCAACTTCGCAACTTCAAGATCAATTGGATTTAGGACAGATCAAAGGCGAAGAATACAAATTGCTGCTGCGTTTGTTAGCCAATCTGAATAAATATATCTCAGCATTTTGGTCTGTTGAACATATCCACCATTCATTGGATATTTTAGCGGGAAATGGAGCAATTGAATCTTTTTCCATTATTCCAAGGCTGTTTCGCGATAGTATTGTTTGCGAAAACTGGGAAGGGACGCACAATGTATTGAGAATGCAAATTTTGAGGGATATTCTTCGTTATCAAATTGATGAAATTTTCTTAAAACATATTGAAAGCTTGATAGCCGTGCCTAAAAATCATCCCATTTATAAGGGAATGGAAAGGCTAAAACGAGATTTGTCCCTATTAAAAAGTGCTTCACAAGAATTGCAAAGCTTGCAAATTAAATCAGTCGTATACCAAATGGCTGTATTATATTCTGCATTGCAGCTTCATATAGAAGCGCGAGACCAAACTGAAAGGGGAGACGATTCCAAGCAAAAATGTCTGGATTACTTTAACTTTATCCACTTTGGACAAGATGCAGCCTATACTCAACAACACCTCGATATGATCAACCAATTTTTTAAGGAATAGTTATGAAATGCTACCTCGCCAACGGAAAAGGAATTGATGGAATTAAGCCAGTGGAAAAGGCTGCTCCCAAAATTGAGGATTCTTATGATGTACTCATCGACGTCAAAGCAGTTGCATTGAATTATCGCGACCTGATGATTGCAAATGGAAATTATGGACCCTCAAAAGGAGATGTAGAACCCTTTATTCCGCTTTCAGATATGGCAGGGATTGTCAAAGAGGTAGGTTCAAAGGTCACAGAATTTAAAGTAGGGGACAGAGTCCTCAACCATCCGTTTAGACATTGGCCTGCAGGTGATTTAAGGCCTACATGGGCACGAACATTTGTTGGCACAGTAGGATCTGAAGGGGTTTTAGCTGAGCAAATTGTCTATTCTCAAGATAGTCTAGTCAAAGTTCCCACAGCACTTAATTTCAATGAAGCTTCCACATTGACAATTGCAGGACTTACAGCATGGGCATCTGTGATAACGCATGGACATGCAAAACCGGGGGATTGGGTTTTATTGCACGGAACTGGAGGGGTATCAGTCTTTGCTGCTCAAATCGCAAAAAGCGTAGGAGCAAAGGTTGCGATGACAACTTCAAGTGATGAAAAGGCTGAAGCTGTTAAGAAAAAGTATCATGTCGACGCCACAGTAAACTATAAAGATCCTGATTGGTTTAATAAAGCTAAAGACTTTACAGGAGGACAGGGGTTTGATGTTGTGGTGGATGTGGTAGGGGGCGAAACTTTGGCAAAAAGTATACAAGTGTGCAACTATGGAGGACGTGTTGCAGTTGTAGGAGTCTTACAAGGAGTAGACACCGCTCCAATTCGCACAAGGGACATGCTTTTACACCAGGTTCAGCTGCGGGGTATGTACATGGAATCGGCGGAGGAATTGCGCAAATTTGTGAAAGCTATAGAAGCGCTTAATCTCAAACCAGCTGTCGATAAAACCTTTCCTTTTGACAAAGCTACCGAGGCATACCGTTATCTCAGTGACCAAAAACACGTCGGTAAAGTTGTAATAACATTAACATAAGTGCTCTGCGCCCTGGAGTTTTGTGCCCACTGGCAGAGCCTTGCCGGAGGCCCTGGAATGCGGTGGCGACCGGTAGGGAGCTACCGCCCTTGCCCTGACCGCAGCGAAAAATTGTCTCACTCAAACAGCTAAGCTTAGCTTTTTTTCAGATCAAGCCTTTGCATGCGGTCAGGGCAAGGGCGGCAGCTCCCTCCGGTCGCCACCGCATTCCACGGCCTCCGGCAAGGCTCTGCCAGTGGGCACAAAACTCCAGGGCGCAAAGCACAAGCAGTAGGGCGCTTTTAGGGAAAATTTATTAAATATAAGAATATTTGTTATTCAAATTGGATATCCGATATAAGAAAATTTATGCGATTCAAAGTGATATTCTGTACAATATTTTTCACGATTTTTATCTGTAGTAGCCTTCTTGCTACATATCGTGTGTCCATCTGCGCAATATTTCAAAATGAGGCGCTCTTTTTTAAGGAATGGATCGAGTTTCATAAGCTTCAAGGGGTAGAACACTTCTATCTCTATAATCATCTTAGCACTGACGATTTTCAATCGGTCCTGCAACCTTATATTGAATCTGGAGAGGTTACACTCAAAGATTGGTTATTCACATACGAAAATGCTGACCATAAAGAATGGATAAATATCCAATGCAATGCCTATAAGGATTGTCTTGATTCTGTGGGAACTCAATCCCAATGGATAGCGTTCATTGATATCGATGAATTTCTTTTCTGCGTGGATGGAATGCCCCTTTGGAATTTCTTATTAGATTATCGGGAATTCGGAGGAGTCTGCGTCAATTGGCTTAAATTTGGAACCTCAAATGTCATTGACGTTCCTGAAGATAAATGCATGATTGAGGTTTTAACACGATGCATGCCACATAATGATCCAGAAAATTTCAAAGTTAAATCTATTGTTCAACCCAGGTATGTAAAGGCATGCGTAGACCCACACACTTTTCGTTATAAAAATAGTAAAATTGCTGTCACTGTTAATAAAAAACAGGTCGCAGGTCAAAAATCCAAAGAGCAAAGCTTAGACAAGCTTCGCATTAACCATTATTGGACAAGAACTGTAAGCCATTTCAAGACAAATAAACTTCCAAGCAGTCAAAAGAGAAGACCTAAGAAGTATTCAAATCAAAATATAATGAATATTGCTGAAAAGTGCAATCAAGATGAAGATTTTGTAATACTCAGATTTGTTGAGCCGTTGCGTTTACAAATGGGCCTGGATAAACTTAAGGAAGAACTATGACAAAATATGTGTGTTCGATTCTATTTTTTTTATGCGCGATTTTCCAATGGGGATTTTCAGCTGATCCTCTTCCTTCTTGGAATGAAGGACCTGCAAAAAAGGCAATTATCGAATTTGTAGAAGGTGCTGTTAACAAGAATTCTGAGAAATACATTAAACCCCAAGACCGTATAGCAACCTTCGATCAAGATGGAACTTTGTGGGTTGAACAACCTCTGTACACCCAATTATTTTATGCTATTGATACTTTGAGAGAACAAGCTAAAACAAATCCTGAAATAGCCTCAAAGGAGCCCCTAAAATCTCTTATTGAAGGAAATGTATCTGCCCTTAATAACATTACTGAAAAGGATATTGCAGAGCTTATCATCAAAACGCACACTGGAATGTCTGTGCAGGAATTTGAGTTTAATATTAGCGAATGGCTTAAAACAGCATTGCATCCAAGATTTAAAAAGCCTTTCACAGAGCTTGTCTATCAACCTATGTTGGAGGTCATCGAATATCTCCGTGGGAATAGTTTTGATGTCTATATTGTTTCTGGAGGAGGTCAAGAATTTATTCGTGCTTATGCTGAAAGAGTATACAAAATACCTCCACAAAATATCATTGGAACCGCAGGCAAAGTAAAGTATGAATATAGAGATGGAAATCCTATTTTGCTAAAGACTCCGGAAATCCTTTTCATTAATGATAAAGGTGGAAAGCCAGAAGGAATTAATTTGGTTATTGGAAAGAGGCCAGTGGCAGCTTTCGGCAATTCGACCGGAGATAAGGAGATGTTGGAATGGACAGAGGCAGGAAAGGGAAATAGGCTTGAGCTTTTGGTCCATCATGATGATCCTGATCGTGAATATGCTTATGGTCCAGATTCCAAGATTGGAACTTTTCCTACTGAATTGATCAACTTTGCCAACCAGCACCGCTGGATTGTTGTCAGCATGAAAAACGATTGGAAGGTCATCTTCCCCTTCGAGAAAAAAGAGTAGCTTTTCTGCGCTTCGCGCAAAACTCGGGGGAAGACCCCGAGCTTGTATACTTTCCATTAGACGCCCAATCTAAAACGCGTCTTCATGCAGTTTCTTATATTTGCCTATTTGCGACACTTGGTACAGGTCTTGGATTTCTTTCAATAAAGTCTCTTTGATGCCAATAGGGGTAAGGGGGATGTTTTTCGCTGGCAGCGTCTAGCCTAGCGACTTGTTCGGGAGTTAAATTCCAACCTATAGCTCCTATATTTTGTTTCAATTGTTCTTCATTGCGGGCTCCAAGTACAAGATTGACTACTGTGGGCCTTTGTAAAATCCAATTGAGAGAAACTTGTGGAATGGATTTTCCTGTTTCTTCTGAAATATCTTCTAAAATATCCAGCACATTAAACATGTATTCATTATCAACGACGGGCCCACCTTCGGCCCCACCTTGTTTTAATCGTCCTTCGGGCAAAGGTTGACCTTTTTTCATTTTTCCTGTTAATCGTCCCCAACCGAGTGGGCTCCATGCCATTAAAGCAACCCCTTGATCTATTCCAAGCGGCATTAGCTCTTCTTCATAATCGCGGCCGATTAGGGAATAGTACCCTTGATAAACAACAAATCTTTCCCATCCATATTTTTCTGAAATTGAAAGCGATTTCATTAAGTGCCATCCAGAATAATTCGAGCATCCGATGTAGCGCACTTTTCCACTTTGCACTAGGTTATCAAGAGTTTTGAGAGTTTCTTCTTGAGGAGTTAATGCATCAAAACCGTGCATAAAATAGACGTCAATGTAATCGGTGTTAAGCCTTCTAAGACTATCTTCACAAGCCTTTATGAGGTGATATCTTGAAGATCCTTTATCATTCGGCCCGCTGCCAAAAGTAAAAGTCGCTTTTGTAGAAATGAGTGCTTTATCTCTTTTCCCTTTTAATGCTTTTCCTAAAATTTCTTCGGATGCCCCCATAGAATAAATATCTGCTGTATCGAAAAAATTGACTCCCTCAGCTAAGCATATATCGACTAAGCGGGTGGCTTCTTCAACGTCAGTTTGCCCCCATTTTTTAAAAAATTCATTAGTTCCGCCAAATGTTGCTGTTCCATAACTAATAACTGGCACTTTAAGTCCAGATCGTCCCATGATTCTGTATTCCATAATCCCTCTTGTCGTTGTTTGAGATCACATTACATCTAAAAATATTATTTGTCTTAGTGAACAATATTTAATTCAGAATAAAATCAAAAGGAAAGTATTATTTCCAGATGACTGATGATGAATATTTTAAAGTTGATATGTTTGGTTTTTGTCTGGTGCAGACTCTCAGGGAGCCCTTTTATCTTGTTCAATGAGGGGTATCTTCAAGAGATTTTAAGTACTCATCTTCAAGATGATGAGGTTATAAAACTCGCCGAGGAATTTCTAGATGCTCCTTTATCCACAGTGATGGATAAAACTAAAATGCCCCCTAGTCTTAGCAAACACGATTACATAAGTTTGGCTCGGTATTGGTGGCCAAATCCAAATAAGCCCAATGGAATTCCTTACATACGAAAAGATGGTTTGACCAATCCAGAAACTTTTAAAGAAGATTATGACTATCTTCGCATGTATAAAATGACGACAGCTTGTAAGAGTTTGAGTTTTGCATATTTCCTCACAAAAGATGAACGTTACGCAACAAAAGCGATTCAATGGATACGGGCTTGGTTTATCGATCCAAAAACAAAGATGAACCCGAATATGAAGTATGCTCAAGGCATCCCAGGTAAAACCGATGGGAGGGCTGAAGGCATTATTGAAGTATGGGAATTTGTTGAGCTCTTTGAGTCTTGTAAATTTTTAGAGTCATCCTTGGCATGGAATTCGACAGTCAAAAGTGAACTCAAGGAATGGGCTTCTAGCTATCTTTCCTGGCTGTTGAAAAGCAACAAGGGGATCCAGGAATCGCAGGCAGCTAACAATCATGGAACTTGGTATGATGTCCAGGTTATTTATTTTGCACTTTATACTGGAGATTTTGTAGCAGCCAAACAGCAGATTAATTCTAAGACGTTGGGAAGGATCGATCTTCAGATATTGGAGGATGGTTCACAGCCAAAAGAATTATCACGCAAGAGATCCTTTCACTACTGTTGCTTTAATTTAAAGGGATTTTTTTTCTGCGCCTATTTGGCGGAGAAGGTGGGAATAAATCTATGGGCCCACCCTAGTGTAGAAAGCGCATTGAAGTGGTTAGTCCCTTATGCAAAAGAGGAGAGCCCTTGGATCAACGAAGATGTGGAACCTCTGCAACCTAAAAGCCTTGCTCACATTTTACCATTAGCTGCCAGGATTTATAGTAACCCTAGGTACATGGAACTTTTTCATCAAATTCAGCAGGAGAGTACCCTTTATCCATTAACAAGATAAACAGGTATCATAAGTTGTTTATAAAATTCATATAGTCCATATTGTACATAGATTTCATTGAGTCCATTTATGAAAAACAATGTTTGGCTAACATCATTGCCATTAAAAGGGCATTCTACATTGAACGAAATTTCGTTTCTGAGGCTTGCCTCGATTCCTTGGCCATCAGTTAAGTTTTTCGTCCATTGCAATTTTAATATACATACTCCCTTTCAACCTGATCCACGAGCTACTTTATCCATCAGTTCGAGAAAAGGCACCGAAGCGCCTTTTGAGGCTCCTGGCCTTTCTTTTTATCCTATGCAGCGATGGAGCATCGATCTTCGAAACTATTCCAGCTTTGAGAATTTCCTTAACGACATGAAAAGATGGCATCGATGTAACTATAACAAATCTAAATCGAAATTTAATGAATTTAATGGAACAGTTTCTTATATCACAGGCGATTGGTCAGAACATGCGGAAAAGGCTTATGAGATTTATAAAAATGTTGCAAGTAGGCATCAAGAACAAATTTATGACTTAAATTTCTTCCGGATCGCAGCAAAAAATCCTAATTACAAATTGTTGTGCGCTTGGATCGAGGGAAAAATGATTGGGGTTTTTGTTTTGGTCGAAGAACTTCCAACCCTGCATTCAATTTTATGTGGACTTGACTATACCTATTCTAAAAATTCCTATGCTTATTCCTGGATGCATTACGAACTCATTAGATTTGCGATTGAGTCAAAAAAATATGAAAATGTAGACATTGGACTTTCAGCAGATAAAGCTAAAGAGCAAATAGGATTTAATCCTACTGCTTTTTACTTGGATTTTTATGGACATACACCACTTTCCCGTTTTGTATTAAAAGTACTATCTACGTTTATGACTCCTGAAATTACTCCGGAAGGGATAGTAAAACTCACCTTCAAATTTTGGAAAAAATAGAGGCATTATGGAATATGTAAGGTTAGGAAATACAGGTTTAAAAGTTTCAAAGATATGCCTCGGATGTATGACTTATGGCGATCCAAATAGAGGACCGCATACCTGGGCCTTAAATGAAGAGCAGTCACGTCCTTATTATAAAAAGGCTTTGGAACACGGAATCAATTTCTTTGACACAGCTAACGCCTATTCTAAAGGGGCAAGCGAAGAAGTTTTAGGCAGGGCAATTAAAGACCTAGCCAAGCGTGATGAGGTTGTCATTGCGTCGAAAGTGTATATTCCCTTAAATGATAATGATCCTAATTCTCAAGGGTTGTCCCGTAAGTCTATTATGAGGGAGATTGATCAATCCTTAAAGAGACTGAATACTGATTATGTCGACCTCTATCAAATTCACCGCTTTGATTACAACACTCCCATTGAAGAAACATTGGAAGCTTTAAATGATGTTGTGAGAGCTGGAAAAGCACTCTACATTGGAGCCTCCTCCATGTTTGCATGGCAATTCTGCAAAATGTTGGAAGTGTCCAAACAAAATGGGTGGGCGCAATTTGTTTCTATGCAGCCCCATTACAATCTCATTTATCGAGAAGAGGAAAGGGAGATGTTCCCTTTATGCGCTAGTGAAGGAATTGGTGTTATTCCTTGGAGCCCACTGGCGAGAGGGCGGCTAGCGCGGGGATGGCAAGAAGATACAACGGATAGAATCCAATCCGACAAATTTGGGAAAACCTTGTACGTCTCAATGGAAGAGTCAAATAAAAGAGTGATAGACCAAGTAGGGGAAATAGCCAAAAAACGGGGGGTTACTCGGTCTCAAATTGCCCTAAGTTGGATGCTTTCTAAGCCCTACATCACTTCCCCGATTATCGGGGCCTCAAAACCTAATCATTTGGAGGAAGCGGTCCAATCCCTCTCGATTAAGCTTACCCCAGAAGAAATCAAGGCTTTGGAAGAACCCTATGTGCCTCACCCTGTGTCAGGTATATTCTTCTAATGACCTTATTTTGATTAAATTACTTGCGCGAGTATCATAAAAAAAGGATGTAATAACGAGGGGGATGCTTATGGCTAAAATCCTTGAACCTGGTACTCCCGCTCCCGACTTTAATCTAAAAGTTACTGCAGATCAAAGTATTACAAGTAAAGAATGCCGAGGAAAAAATCTTGTCCTGATTTTTTATCCAGCCGATTTTAGCCCTGTTTGCAGTGATGAAATTTCCATTTTCAATGAGATTTTACCTGAATTAAAAAAATTACAAGCCAATGTAGTGGGTATCTCCGTGGATGGGGTATGGTGTCACGATGCCTTTGCAAAACAAAATCATGTTCATTTTCCACTTGCAGCTGATTTTGAACCCAAAGGTGCGGTTGCTAAAAAGTATGGGGCATTCCACGATGAAACTGGAGTTTGTGAACGCGCACTGTTTGTGATTGATAAAAAGGGGATTATTCGCTGGAGTTATTTGTCACCTATGGCAGAAAATCCCGGCGCTGATGGTGTTTTAGAGGCATTAGAAAAATTACAGGAGGTTGCAATATGAACATTTTAAAGGTTCCAGTGACTCCTGATGATCACATTCAGGGCAACATAAATGCTCCGATCACATTAGTAGAATATGGCGATTTTCAGTGTCCCTATTGTGGAGCAGCTTTTCCTATCATTAAAGAGGTTCAGAATAATTTTGGAGACCAACTACGATTTGTATTTCGCCACTTCCCTTTATCGGAAGTGCATGAATTTGCAAAAGCTGCTGCATCTACAGCAGAGTTTGCAGGTACATACCATAAGTTCTGGGAAATGCATGATGAAATTTACGAAAATCAGGATATGCTTAGCGAGGAAATGTTAACTCAGCTAGCAGATTCCATGGGTCTAAATTCGAAAGAGCTTTTAAAGGCCATAAAAAACAATAAATTCGAAAGTAAGATACAAAAGGATTTCATGGGTGGGGTTCGAAGTGGTGTGAATGGCACCCCCTCTTTATTTATCAATGACCATCGCTATAGCGGATCCGTTGATTTTGATAGCATTGTTCAAGCTATTGAGCTTGTGGAGCTAAAAAAATAGCTCTTAAAAGGAAGTCATTTCTCTACAAATCTTCAATCTTTATGACTATAAGATGTTTCCTCAAAACCCTATCCATGATAAAAACATAATTTTAAATATTTTATTTCTCGGGATGGGGGCAAATTGAAAGCATTTCTGAAGTCAATCATTCTTTGTGTCAGCCTTTTTTATAGTTTTTTTTCAGAAGCACGTTTGGCTGATATTCCCATCAGAGAAAACCTACGCTGTGATGTAAGGTATACAACAGGTCCATGGATAGGATTTAAGAATGCCTATACAACTGTGGGATTATTTTTGATGCCAGAAATTTATGAGTGCGCTTTTCCGTGTGTTGTCGGTAATTGGCATAAGGATTCGCAGGGTTATCAATCGGGAAATCTTGGGGTTATTGCGAGGTATGACATTCAGGATGTTCTTTTGGGATGGAATGTATTTTATGATCTAAGGAAAACCCCAAAATATGGCAACAACTTCAATCAACTTGGGGTAGGTGCGGAAGCATTGGTGCATGACTGGGATATACGCTTAAATACCTATTTTCCTTTTGGACAGCATGAAAGCAAGCCTTTCAAGAAGGTTTGGAAAAAAGGGGGCTATTGGTCTTATTTCGAATTTGATTTGTATGGATTGGATGTAGAAATTGGAAGACATTTTTTCCCATTTTGGTGGCTTAATTTCTACTTTGCAGTCGATCCTTATCTATTTTCTAGCAATGCATCCGATGCATTTGCAGGTTCTGCGGTTCATTTTAGAACGAAACTTTTGAGTGTGATCTCTATTGACACGATGGCTTCATGGGACCACATTTTTCACAGTAAGTTTTCTGCGCAATTTACAATCAGCATTCCGTTTGGGAATCTATTGTGCGAATTCTGGGATCCTTGCACGCGAGAGTCTTTGAGATACAACCGCCTATTTGAGGGCATTCCTAGGTTTGAAATTATTCCTGTTTTGAAAGGTAAAAAATTTCACAAAAACCATAAGCATCATCACCATAGCAAGTAAGCTTTCAGCGCGGACAGTGCGGACCCGCTTCGCGGGTCCGCACTGTCCGCTTTGTCTACTATGTCTGCACTGTCCACTCCGTCCAGCCTTTATTTTTTATTATTAATAAGTTATAGTTTGTGCTATGCAAAATGCTATTCACATTTATCCTGACATCTTTTCTGTTTGTGCTCCATACGAGGGGATTCTTTTGGATGCCTATGGGGTGTTTTACGGATGCAACAAAGTGGGCCTTCTGCCAGGGGCTAAAAATGCTATGGAAAAATTGGTTAGCTCTGGAAAAATTGTTGGCATACTATCCAACACTACCCAGCTTTCAGCGAATGAGGTCACTAAACTTGGGAAGCTTGGACTCACTCAAGGTCAACATTTTCACTTTTTGGTTACATCCGGTGAAGTTGCTAGACAAATCTTTATGGCAAATGAGATTCCCTTCCCGACACCTAACAAAACGTTTTATGTTTTAGGAACCCCGCATCCCACTTATTCTACCCATGAAATGGTCATAAAAGGCAGCACCTACACAGAAGTTCAAAACTTAAAAGATGCTGACTTCATTATAGTTTCCATCCCACACATTAATGGAGAAGACCAAACCGACCATAATTTATTCCGACATTTGATTGATGAGATAAAAGGCTCAAATATTCCCATGGTATGTATCAATCCCGATCGCCATGCTCATGAAGGGCATCCTCCAAAGCTTGTTGTTAGGCAAGGGATGCTTGCTGAAATGTATGAGGAGGCGGGAGGAAAAGTTTATAATTTTGGGAAGCCCTCAGATGCGGCGTTCAAAGTTGCTTTGAAACATTTTAATGAACATAAGATCACCAGTAAGAACTCTCTTTTGATGGTGGGGGATACTCCCGAAACAGATATCAAAGGAGCAAATCATTTTGGTATTGAATCTGCATTAGTCCTTACTGGGATTATGGAGCATAGAATCGAACAGAATGGCAAAAATAAAGTATTGCAAGAATTGAAGTTTAAGCCGAGGTATTTTCTCGAACGATTAGGTGCAATATGACCTTTGAGCTTCACAAAAATTTGGTTGCAAAAGATTTTATTGCCGATCTACCCCTTTGTCGGGTTCTTTTGGAAGACAATAAACATTATCCATGGATCTATCTTGTTCCCCGTAGAAACAATATCAGCCGCATGTCGGAACTTCCTGAAGGTGATCAAAAGCAGTTAATGATCGAGCTTGATCTAGCTCAAAAAATCATGTGGAAGCTCTTTGAACCTACTCAACTCAATGTAGCCGCCATAGGGAATAAAACCCCACAGCTGCATATTCACGTCATTGCTCGAAGATTGGATGATCCTGCTTGGCCAGGGGTTGTTTGGGACCACCCGGCCAAAGAAAAATATTTAGAGGAAGAAAAGAATGCCTTAACTATTCGCCTGAGGCAGGGCGGGTTTCACTCGAATGATTGAGGTTATGGTGTTGTTTCCCCATGGATTCATGACAACGAATGCTATTTCTAATGGTTCGCCTTTTGATCTATTTAACTGAACTAATTGATCTAATCTGTAATTTAAATGTCTTATAATCTGGAGTGCCTTAGTGCCATAGGTATTAAATGCATTTGGATCATACGAAATTCTTAATACGCGATCATTTAAAACAAAATTGACTTTACCCTGAGCTGGAGACAGGTTTTTAAAATATTGATCTCTTATCTCTACCATTTTATTAAAAATGCTATTCCCTTTTTGAGCGAGTTCTTGGGCTGTCCCCTCGGGCCTTGCAATGATTGTTGCAACATCAGCGGTCAGTTGTTTTATATAATTGTAAGCAGCTAACTCTTCTTGGTAAACAGGCTTCGATTTTTTTCCTTTGTTTAATTGATGATAGCCAATAGCCGCTACAGGTAATGAAACTCCAATAAGCAGACCGCCAATAAGTTTTATATTATTACTCGAAGTATGTGCAAATCCTAAAACACGTGCTAATTTTGGATCAGCTAAAGAAGCAATGGATAAAATACCGATCACAAGAGAAGTAACGGCTATAAATCCAACAAATGATGCCTCGGCTACTGCACAACCCTTATGGCGCCAAGGCTTACTCATTGAGGGAATAGAGCTTAAGGGTTGCATAACCTGAGCTGGAGGTATTGGAGCTGGAAAAAAATTAGCCATGTAACTGCTTCCCTGTTTTAATTTAAATAAATATTATAGCATTAAAATTAGTTTGAAGTCAATTAATTAATTTTTAAAACATGATTATTAAAAGTGTTGCTTGCGCGAAGCGCTCTAGAGTATTGTTCCCTAAGGCACAGCCCCCTTTGCCGGAGGCCGTGGAATGCGGTAGCTCCCTTCGGTCGCCACCGCATTCCACGGCCTCCGGCGAGGGCTGTACCATTGAGCAGGTCCCAGAATAGGAAATGAATTGTTTGACCCCTTGTTCAGCCAGTTTTGAACAGATATTCCCAAAACCACGGTTTTTTGAATGACCCGCTCGGTTGTTGATTCTCCATTTTTAGCTCTACTGGAAGACCCAAAATTTGACTGAGTGGAGTAGATGGAATCTGCTCTATTGTTATGTATAAGTTTTGCATAAATATTATAATGTTATAGTTGCTGAAAATAGGTGTTTAGCATTGCCGTAAAGCCTAGCTTGAATGGGATCATCTTGAGTGATTTCAATGATTGCTTCTCCAGGTTTACCCATGAAATGTCCCTGCTCAGATCCAATCTTTTTCAGATCTTTTGGAATCATTTCATTGGTTCTCAAGTATGCCACAAGGCCGCCTTGTTTTGATCCCGTAAATGGATCTTCAGGAATTTCTACTGCTGGAGCAAATCCGCGTGTATGAACATGGTTGTGTTTTGCAAAGGCATGTGGAGTTAGGACGCTGACAAGAACTATTCCATTTTTTCGACAAAATTCTTCTGCCATTGGAAAATTAGGTTGGATATTTTTAAGATCATCCAGCGATTTGACAGTGATGTATAGATAGCTATGAGTTCCCTCCATCATGATAGGCTTTGTCAAATCCAGGGAGGATTGTGGAATGTTAAAGGCAGTCAAAAGTTCATCATGACTAAATGGGGAATGAACCAGTTCAATTTTAGGCAGGCCAAAAGAATAGACAGGTTCCCGATTTCTTAAATCTACTTCAACCGGAAGAACTCCTGCCTTAGTTTCAATCTTGAGTTGATAGACTTCAGGTTTATTTATATCATACATTTTTTCTTTAGCTAATGCGCAAAGAGCGCCCATTGTGGCATGTCCGCAGAATTTGACTTCGCTTCCGCCTTTTGTAAAGAATCGCAGTTTGAAATTACCCACTTCACTAGGCAAAAGAAATGAGCTTTCTGCATGCTGGAGTTCTATAGCGATTTTCTTCATCATCTCTTCTGTCAGCTCGGAGGCATTTAGAATGGCAGCTGTTGAGTTTCCCTCGAACGGCTTATTTGTAAATGTGTCGATATGGTGAAATCGGATGGTTGTCATACTTCCCTCATGTAATTATAAAGACTTGATCTTGAAATTCTTAAGATATCTGCAACGAATGGTGCTGCATTTTTAAAGTTAAAGATCCCTTTGTTGTAAAGATGGACAATTAAATCTTTTTTATTCGTCCTAGATAAACGGCTAAGAACTAACTTGTGCTCTTTTAAAAATATGTTTATATGAGCGTGGACTTGCTCCTGCCAATTTTCTCCAAAAAGCTCAATAGGACTTTCCGCAGCTTCCTTGAGTTGGAGTAAAGCGGAAAATTTGCTTTCTAGATCTTGGAATAAACTGATATCAAGATTGAAGCAGACCAATCCAATAGGGACCCCATTGGCATCGCGTATAGTAAAAGAAATGCATTTTAACTTTTTGCCGTCCCAATTTGTCTTATAGTAAGGTGGAAAATAGTCAGGAAATTGGTCTGTTTTGACATTTAATTCTTTTAGCGGTGTGGTATCTCCTACTTTCCGTTGGGATATATTATTGAAAAGAGCTACTACCGTCCCTGACTTTAGGTCATGGATTGCTCCCTCGACGAAAGGGTGAAATAGTTCCACAATTCCTTGAACGAAGAGGGTCTGCTTTTTAAGTTCTTTGTTCATAAATACTCCTGTTATGTTATCTATCTTACAAAAACGTGGATTATTTGTCAATTTTTAGACAAAAAGTATATTTCTCGGGATAAATGAGCTTGCATTAATAAAAAAATTATGATATAATATTTATTTTTAACTAGTTGGTAAATTATGAGAATTAAACAGTGTGTTTACTTAAATTGTGGGGAAACCTTAGAGAGCAAACATATTGACCTTGACGGCTGGGAAGAAAAGCCCAACGCAAATGCCGGTAGGAGATATTATCCCGATGGCACTTTTAAGGACCACAAAAAATATTCTTTTCATAAGAAATATGTCAAAGATCACAATGCCTTCGTTTTCATCTTAAGAAGTATTTTAGGTATTGTGCTTACAATTCCTTTTGGAATTGGCTGGTGCATTAATGATGAGTTTATGTCTCGGCTTTTTTCTCGTCGCAATGTCAAAATACATATATTACAAGAAGCACCAGCAGCTAAGACTGCTGAAAAAGTAAACAATGTTGTTGCAAATGGATCAACCATCGCTTCTAATCCACCTCCTTCCGCCGCAGATGATGGTAGAGAGCCTATTACTTTACCTGGAAAACCTGCAGCAAAGTCTGAACCTGAATCTAAACCTGAACCTAATATATCTTTTGATGCAATGTCCGATCAATTCATTAGCAAAATTACTAGATTTGAAGAATTAACTATTCACCTTGAAGATTTTGAAAAGAATTACAGTGCTTCTAGAGCCGATGCACTTACCGATGAATTTATAAAACTCAAAACCACCGAGACTATTGATATTTTGCAAGCAATGATTAAAGCAAAAGAGTCTGAAACAGCGCAGTCAATTGTGCAGCCTTTATTGAATGGTTATTTGGAATTAAATAAACGTATCGATGAAAGACTTGAGGGAATAAAAGCTCAAAAGGTTGCTCATACGTCTAATTCACCTCAGGCCGTTAGAACTCCTGGAAAAACGCCGGGTATTACGAATATGGGTAATACTTGCTATCTCAATGCTGCCCTTCAAATCCTCTTTGCAAGTAAGGAATTTCTAAATCAATTACCAAAAAGAGCTGAAGATCTCCCTCGCCTTCCCGATGAAACCGTGCAAAAATATACAGCAAGATGTGAACTCTATAATGTATTCCTCGAAATAAGAGATGAATGGGTAAAAGAAAAACGTGATCCCAATGCAATCGGTGCGAAGGTACAAAAATACCGCCATACATTGTTCAACAAAAAGGCATTATTGGGATATTTTGATGAAAAAGGAACTGAATCATATATCTATAGTTCTGGGGATTTCTTTACCCATTTCTTCACTTTAATTGCGAGTTATAATTTAAAAATTAAGACTTCAGTTGATAACATTTCTAAGGAAGATCAACATATTGTCACTGAAAAAGTAGAACCGTTTTTTGTTTTCGATTTGAGAGCGGCTGGGAATATACAAGAACGTGCGAATTCTTTTGGAACTCCATTAAATCAAATAGTACCTAATGATAAAGATGGCCGAAAAATTGAGAAAGACGGCGTAACCCATCCTATTAAGAGCTTCAGTGAAACAATTAAAATTGTAGGAGAGCCTCCGAAGTTTATGATTGTTTACATAGGGACGGGCGTAGATTATTCTATAAATCCTAAAACGGATGAAGAAGTGGATTTTACGAAAATTTTTGAAAATCCCACAGCCAATAATAGATATCGATTAGTTGGGTTTGCGCAAAATCATAATGGTGTTCATTGGACAGGTGTTGTAAAAACTCAGCCAGGTAAGTGGGATTATTGCGATGACTCACGTACAACTGAAGTGAAGCCTACAGACCGCGATTTCTTAAGACCTGCACATTACTTAATCTACGAAAAAATTTAGCGAAGAATAAAAAACCCTAGGCTTTGCCTAGGGTCTGAACTTTGCTCGCTTGAGATATTAACTATTTCTTAGCGGCTTTCTTAACTGCTTTTCTTTTAACAGCTTTTTTAGCGCCAGTTTTTTTCACAGCTCTCTTAACACTAGCTTTTTTCACAGCTCTTTTTATGCCAGCCTTTTTTACTGCTCTTTTCACGCCAGCTTTTTTCACAGCTTTTCTAACACCAGTCTTTTTAGCTGCTTTCTTTACGCCAGTTTTAGCAGCTGCCTTCTTTACGCCAGCTTTTTTCACAGCTTTCTTAACACCAGCTTTTTTTGTAGCAGTTTTCTTAGCTTTTGGAACTTTGCCACCAGCTTTTCTTGCTTCTGATAAACCGATAGCAATAGCTTGCTTTGGGTTTGTCACTTTTTTGTGACTTTTGCCTGATTCAAGCTCGCCATGATGCAATTCATGCATAGCATGCTCAACTTTATCACTCGCAAGATCACCATATTTTTTTGCCATAATTTCTCCTATTTGGCTTTTGTTGTTGCTCTAGTTTTTTTAGGGGCAGCAGCTTTCGTGGTGATCTTTTGCTCTGTGGGTTCCTTGACAGCTTTGGTTGTTCTTGTCTTCGGTTCAGAAGTAGTTTCCCTTATATCTTCTTTTCCACTGCTACGTTTTGTTTTTTGAGATTGTCCTTTTGCTAAATCACGATATTTTTCTGTAATGCTTTTCTTTTTTGAGGGGCCCTTAGCTTCTTCCAATGATTCATTCGAGAGCTCCAAAAAATCTTTACCAAGCAACTTGGCAAATCCCCTAGGGGGTAATTTCTTTCTACTGGAAGCCATGGTTACCTCGTTTTAAAATAAATTGTTAACTTTTAATCATTAATAAATCTATTGCGATTAATCGACAACACTTTTATTGATATGCCCCTTCACCATTTCTAAAAGGCTCTTTTGTAATGAGATAGAAATTATTTTTCGAAAAATGAAATTATGGGTAGATCATAATTTCGACTCTTCCTATGGTTCAAAATGCATATACAAGATAAAAAAAAGAAGGAGGTCCCCATGAAAAATTTTTTTAATTGGTTCCGTTTTTTTTGTTACCTTATTAACGATTAATTTATTTACAACGTTAAATGCAGCCAACCAAGCAGGGGTCCTTGTCCCATTTTATATTTATCCAACAACAGCGGCAATTCAACCTTTGCTAACTGCAAAGGCACAACATCCCACTGTTCCAATCAGAGTAATTTTGAACCCAAATTCTGGCGTTGGACTTGGAGTTAACAACGATTATGTCAACGCAATAAAAACTCTTAAGGCAGCTAAAATCGAAGTACTCGGTTATGTATACACCGATTACAACTTGCGTTCTATTAGTGACGTCATGCTTGAAATTTTGAACTGGAAGCTATGGTACGCGCCCGATGGAATTTTTTTAGACGCTCTTGGAGCTTCTAAAGAATATTATGGGGATTTGAAAACCTATATTAATACATTAGGAATGAATGTAATTGTAGGGAATGCAGGACAAAACGTTTGACCCCAACTATGGAAATATTGTTAACAGTGTTGTGATTTCAAGTAGTGATGGATTGCCAAACTTAAGCCATTACTGTAACTGGAATTCGTCAGAAGTTGAAGATAGTTTGCCAGCGGTTCTGGTTTATGATGTATCTACTTTGCCAGCGGACTTTATCAAGCAAGCTTCTCAGTACATCGGATGGATCTATGCGACAAGTGGTGCAGCTCCTAATCCTTGGGGAACTTTACCTTCCTACTTTGTAAATTTGGTTGCATTGTTGGATCAAACAACAGTCAATAAATATGGAACTATCGTTCCATTTTATGTTTATCCAACAACAGCTGCAATTCAACCTTTATTAGTTGCTAAAGCAGCGAATCCCAATGTTCCAATGATGGTGATTCTAAATCCAAACTCTGGACCTGGAGCAGCTGTGGATCAAACCTATGTTAAAGCTGTCGCAGCATTGAAAAAACGTAAGCGTTCAGTCGTCAGCAGTAGATCTTAAAAACTGGGATCAAATTAGAACTTGGTGTAGCATTCGCGATCAT